>NZ_JAZHLK010000036.1:0-40100 GCF_036549515.1 Aurantimonas sp. E1-2-R+4
ATCTTTCTTCATGGCGTTGCTCTCCTCAGTGGAATCGGCACCCCGAGCCTAACGGCTCAAGGCGGGCAACGCCGCCCACTTCAGAGTTTCAACAGAGACCGGGACATTCCCCGACAAGGAACCCTTACGATTCCAGTTTCGTTCATAAACTAGTTAAAAGATTGATGGCCGGCTATCGGTCAATAAACCGGCATGGATATGAACATAACAGTCCCCCTTGTATCGGAAGCCAGAATGGATGCCGGCCAGTCATTGGCCATCCTCCCCTCGCTTCTTTCGATTGCGAAATCGACACGCGCCTTTCAGGCGCTGCTGCTGGCCGAAATTGGTCTTCATCCCGGCCAGGATCAATTACTCGACAGACTCGACCCGGCCAATCCGACGAGCGTGTCGATGCTTGCCGACCAGTTGTCGGTCCGACCTTCAACAATATCGAAGATGCTCGACAGGCTGATCGATAGAGGGCTGGTGGCGCGCACGCCCAATATCCGAGACGCCCGACAGACCATGGTTCAGCTGACCCCGATGGGCGAGGAGGCGCAGGTCGCCATTCGCGATATTTGGCATCGTCTGGAAGACGATCTGGCGACTTCCATCCCGTCAGGGGATCTCGTCGCGCTCAACCGGTCTCTGATGCATGTCGGTGAAATTCTCGCTCAGAAACTGCGCCGACTTCGCTAATTCGAAGGCCGCGAAACCGCCGTCGCCGATCGATGCTTCGCCCCGGCGAAACCTATCGCCATCGCAGCGTCTATCGCTTCGAAATATTCTGACCACTGCGCGGCTGCGGCTGTTTCCGCCGCACAGACGTCTCGACGCAAACCGGGCGCCCTTGGGCGCCCGTTCGCATGCACGATCTTGATATCGCGATCAGCCCATGGCCTTGAAGTTGAATTCGGCGCCGTCCTTGATGCCCGACGGCCAGCGCTGGGTCACCGTCTTGGTCCGGGTGTAAAAGCGGAAAGCGTCGGGGCCATGCTGGTTGAGATCGCCGAAGCCGGAGGCCTTCCAGCCGCCGAAGGTGTAATAAGCGAGCGGCACCGGGATCGGCACGTTGACGCCGACCATGCCGATATTGATGCGGCTGGCGAAGTCGCGTGCCGCGTCGCCGTCGCGGGTGTAGATCGCGACGCCGTTGCCGTATTCGTGCTCCATCGGCAGCGACAGGGCTTCCTCGTAGTTCTTGGCGCGCACCACCGACAGGACGGGGCCGAAGATCTCGGTCTTGTAGATGTCCATGTCGCGGGTGACGTCGTCGAACAGGCAGGCGCCGACGAAGAACCCGTCCTCATATCCCTGCATCTTGAAGCCGCGACCGTCGACGACGAGCTTTGCGCCCTCCTCGACGCCCCGGTCGATGAGACCCAACACGCGCTTTTTCGCCTCGCCGGTGACCAGCGGTCCCATATCGACGTCGTCGCCAGCCGTATAGGGAGCGATCTTCAGCGCCTCGACCCTCGGGATCAGCTTTTCGATCAGGCGGTCGGCCGTCTCCTTGCCGACAGGGACAGCGACCGAGACCGCCATGCAGCGCTCTCCAGCCGCCCCGTAGCCGGCGCCGATCAACGCGTCGGCCGCCTTGTCGATGTCGGCGTCGGGCATGATAATCATGTGGTTCTTGGCGCCGCCAAAGCACTGGACGCGCTTGCCGTTGGCGCAGCCGCGCGAATAAATGTACTGGGCGATCGGGGTCGAGCCGACAAAGCCGATGGCCTGGATGTCAGGGTCGTCAAGGATCGCGTCGACCGCGCCCTTGTCGCCATTGACGACGTTGAGAATACCCTCCGGCAACCCCGCCTCGACCATCAGTTCGGCGAGCATGATCGGCACCGACGGATCGCGCTCGGAGGGCTTGAGGATGAAGGCGTTGCCGCAGGCGATCGCCGGCGCGAACTTCCACATCGGGATCATCGCAGGGAAGTTGAAAGGGGTGATGCCGGCGACGACGCCGAGCGGCTGGCGGATCGAATAGATGTCGATGCCGGGACCGGCGCCTTCGGTGAATTCACCCTTCAGAAGATGCGGGAGGCCGATGCAGAACTCGACGACCTCGAGCCCGCGCTGTACGTCGCCCTTGGCATCGGGGATGGTCTTGCCGTGCTCGCGCGACAGCGCCTCGGCGAGCTTGTCCATGTCGCGATTGAGCAGTTCGACGAACTTCATCATCACGCGGGCGCGACGCTGTGGGTTGGTCGCCGCCCACGCCGGCTGGGCCGTCTTGGCGTTCTCGACGGCGGCGCGAAGCTCGTCGGCGCTCGCCAGCGCGACCTTGGCCTGGACCTCGCCGGTGGCGGGGTTGAAGACATCGGCGGTGCGTCCACTGGTGCCGGCGACGCGCTTGCCGCCAATGTAGTGACCGATCTGTTCCATCTGGTTCCTCCTCAGGATTTTGCCTTGCCGTCTATCTCGCGCGGCACGGGCGAAAAGCCAATCCTTCGCATCGCGCATCCATTGTGCGAAAAGTAACGTCCATCAGGCCGGAGCAGAGCAAATGGGCATGAATTGGGATGACGCCCGGCTGTTTCTCGCGGTGGCGCGGGCCGGGCAGATTCTGGCCGCGGCGCGGCGGCTGGAACTGAACCACGCGACCGTCGGGCGGCGGCTGACAGCGCTGGAGACGGCCTTCGGCGCCCGGCTTCTGGTTCGCCGGCCGAACGGCTGCGAACTCACCGAGACCGGGCGAGCGTTTCTGGAACAGGCCGAACGGATGGAAGCGGCCATGCTCGCCGCCCGCGCCGCGGTCGGCGGCGCCGACATCGCGCTGTCCGGCACCGTGCGCGTCGGCGCGCCGGACGGCTTCGGCACCGTTTTCCTCGCCCCCCGTCTCTGGCAATTGACCCAGCGCCATCCGAACCTCACCGTGCAACTCGTCCCGGTGCCCCGCGCCTTTTCGATCTCGCGCCGCGAAGCCGACATCGCCATCACCATCGAACGACCCGAGGCGGGGCGTCTGGTCGCCGCCAAGCTCACCGACTATGCGCTCGGGCTTTACGCCGCCCCGGCCTATCTCGCCGAACACGGAGAGCCGCGCACGCTCGCGGACCTCGCCGTTCACCGCCTTGTCGGCGCCGTCGAGGACCTCTTGTACAGTCCGAAACTGGCCTATTACGGCGACGTCACCGCCGAGTGGCCGTCGCGTTTCGAGGTGTCGAGCGCGCTGGGCCAGACCGAGGCCGTGGCCGCCGGCGCCGGCATCGGCATTCTGCACGGATTCATGGCCACGGGGCGCGCGGACCTTGTCCGCGTGCTTCCGGAGCAGACCATCCACCGAGCCTACTGGCTGGTCTATCACGAGAGCGTCCGGGACGTGCGCCGCATCGCCGCCGTGGCGGAATTTATCCGCGAGATCGTTGCGGCCGACCGCTCCGCCTTCGCATGATCGATCCCAGCGAGAGAACCAATGTCATGGCTGACTATCGGAGCTTCACTGTAAATCACTGAAAATGGCGCATCCGGGATGGCAGAGGTTGCGACGGCTGTTATGAGCGGAATGGAAAACGGCACGGCTCAGGAACTCATGCAGTATCTCGACGACACAGGACAATCCATCGCTTCCGGCCAAACGAGCGAGCCCGTGACCCGAATTCTGAAGGCGGGGCGCAATTGCCGCGATGTCACTCTCACCCGCCGCGCCGCTCTTCTTGTCGATGGCAGCGAATATTTTCCGCGTCTCGCGGAATCTCTGCGTATGGCGCGGCGGTCGATCTTTATCGTTGGCTGGGATTTCGACGGGCATATCCACCTGCGGCGCGACGAAGACGGGAATGGGCACGATGCCCTGGGTCCACTGCTGCGCGAGTTGGTGGAAGCCAACCCGGAGCTGGAAGTTCGAATCCTGGTCTGGAGCGTGGCGCTGGCGCACGCGCCCGGCAGTTCGATGGATCTGATCTTCGGCGCGGACTGGCAGGACCACCCCCGCATCACTGTGCGTCTCGACAGCGATCACCCGCTCTATGCCGCGCATCACCAGAAGATCGTCAGCATCGACGACAGTCTGGCATTCGCCGGGGGCATCGACCTCACCGTCGAGCGCTGGGACAGTCCCGGTCATGCGCCGGAGGATCCCGCAAGGCGGGCCGACGGCGACGCGTACCGGCCGGTTCACGACATGCAGATGGTGGTCGATTCGGATGCCGCGGCGCAGGTGGCCGACATCGCTCGGTTGCGTTGGTGCCGAGCGACGAAGGAAGACCTTGCCCCACTGAGCGACCGGGTCGACCTCTGGCCGAAGGACGTGGTTCCCGACTTCGAAGATGTTCCCCTCGGCGTCGCCTGTACCCTGCCCGGCTGGAACGGGCATTCACCGGTGCATGAGGTGGCGGCACTGATCGCCGACGCGCTGTCGGCCGCGCGGCATACCATCTACATTGAGACGCAATATCTCGCGGCACCGATGGTCGCTGGCATCCTCGCTAAGGCGCTGGCGCGAGCCGACGGCCCCGAAATCGTCATCGTGACGACACAGACCCTCAACGGTTTCATCGAACAGATCGCCATGGGCTTGAATCGCGATCGGCTCATTCGCCGCCTGCGCAAGGCCGATCGGTTCAAGCGGCTGCGGGTCTTCTATCCGCTGTCGGATGGAAGCCGCGATGACGCTGAAATCCTGATCCACGCCAAGCTGATCGTCGTTGACGACAGCTTTCTCAGGGTCGGCTCTTCCAATCTCAACAACCGCTCGCTCGGGCTCGACACCGAATGCGATATCGGCGTCGAGGCAAACGACACGCCGTCCCGCCAGGCGATCGAGCGGCTACGAAACCAGCTTGTCGGCGAACATCTTGCGGTCGATCCCTCACGTGTCGCCGAAGCGATCGCGGCGGAGGGATCGCTGGTCCGGGCGATCGACCGCTTGAATGATGCCGGACGGCTCCGTCCCTTCGCGGCGATGTCGGATCGCGGACCGTCGCGGCGCATTCCCTTCACCAGCTTGCTCGACCCGACCCGGCCGTTCAACCTGTCAAGCTGGCTGTGGCACAAGCGGTAGTCACCTCTCTGCCGACACGTCCTTTGACGCCTTGCCGCGCCAGACCAGTTCGGTCACCGCGAACACGATGCTGCCGATGACGAGCGGGGCGAGAAAATAGACGAAGCGGAAGACCAGCAGCGCCCCGATCACGTTGGCCTGCGGCAGCAGGTACACGACCACGGCCTCGATAATGCCGAGACCGCCGGGTACATGCGTGATGAGGACGCCCATATTGGCCAGTACGAACGCCGTGGCGGCGGTCAGATAGGGAATCTCCGTGACCGCGCTGAGCGCCTGGTGAAGGCATGCCGCGACCAGCGCGAAATTCAGGCTGCCGACAGCGACCTGGGCTAGCGCAAGCCGAAGATCGGGCATCTCCAGCGTCCATTTCCGGATGCGCAGACGGCCTTTGACGAAGGCCGCGGCAACGAGGTAGAGAGCCGTCGCGGCCAAGGATCCGATGCCCAATGCCAAGACAAGCGGTTGCGAGACACCGATCAGCTTGGCCGCCAGCGCCGGGCGTAAGAGGATCGACACCCCGCCGAGCGTCGCCAGGCCGACCCCGACGGTCATTCCCGAAAATAGAATGATCTTGGAAACATCTCCGGCCGAAAGCCCCCATCTGGAATAGAAACGGTAGCGGATCGCCCCGCTGCTGAGGCCGGCAAAGCCGATGCTGTGGCCCAACGACAATGAGACGAACGAGGTAAGCGCGACACGCGGATAAGCCAGGCGCTTGCCGACGTAACGAACCGCGAGGGCGTCGAAGCCGGTGAGACAAAGATAGCTCGCGGCGGCGAATAGTCCGGCGCTCGCGAGCCGACCGAGCGGAAACGACGTGACAGATTGGACAAGCTCGTCGAAGCTGTAGCGACCGAGCGTGCGGTAGAGCAGCCAACCCGCCAGCAGCATTCCCGCCACGACCATCCCGCGCATCAGCCATATGCGCCACGAGATCGCGTCGCCCTGCGAGTCTTCATCCGATCCCGCAACTGCGCGATCCTCGTTGACGGTGTCGGTCATCAGGTGGCTCCGTTGGCGGGCGGCAGCGGTGTCAGCTCGAGTTCGAGCAGCAGCGGCAGGTGATCGGACGCGATCCGCGTCAGCGGCGTCCGGATGCTCCTCACGGATCGAACGGAGACGGCGCCACGCAGGAAGGCGTGATCGATACGCAGTAGCGGCAGCCGGCTCGGGAAGGTCGCGCCCGGATCGCAATTCCCGGCCAGATGGCGGGCTTCCGACAGATCTTGCGCCAGCCGCCGGTAGGCGCGGGACCGTGGGACCGCATTAAAGTCGCCTATCAGGACAGCGGGATCCTGGCACCGGGGATGCGCCAGCCAATCGTCGCCCAGCACGGTCTCGGCCTGACGCAAGCGTTCGCCGCCATTGAGACCGAAATGGGTGTTGATCACCTGCAACTCCTTTCCCGCCACATCCACGGACACCCATAACGCGCCACGGGGCTCCAGATTCGGCCGCCCCGCAAGTCCCGGCAGCGGCCCGGCTTGCATCAACCGTGACGGACGCCGCGTCAGGATCGCATCGCCATACTGTTCTTCCTGGACGGTGAGCGCCGGATGGAAGTGGGTCATCATGCCGAGGAGGCGCGCGATGTCAGCAGCCTGATCGGCCGCCCCCGTCCGCCTGCGGCCGACATCGACCTCCTGAAGCGCGACGATATCCGCGTCGCACTCGGCAATGACCTCGGCGATCCGCTCCGGCGACAGCTTGCGATCCGTCCCGATGCAGCGGTGGATGTTGTAGGACAGGAGGCGGATCATGAATGCCGCAACCGCCCGACCTCAAGGTTCTCGTCCAATGTCAAATCACCTGTCCGACTCACGCGCCGACCGAAAGACTGGCCGAACGATTGACTAGACATCCCGAGATATGGCGCTGGCCTTTCCCGAAAAGGGAGAAAGCCTGTCCGCCGAGACGCAATTGCCGCGCTGCAGATGCCGTAACACCGCCGACGAAGACCCGATAGGCAGCCGAGATCGATAAAACCGGCCCGCACGTCACTTGGGCGGCTCCTGGCGGCCTCATACCAACCTGCGGCGATCGTCCCGGTCGAATGGGTTCCTATCACCGCAGGTTGGTATAAAGGCTGATCAGCTCTGACGCGGATCGAGCGCGTCCCGCAAACCGTCCCCGAGGAGATTGAATCCCAGGACAAGAAGGAAGATGGCGACGCCGGGGAAAATCGACATCCAGGGCGCCTGGCCCATGTAGTTTTTCGCCGTGTTGAGCATCGAACCCCAAGACGGGTCAGGTGGCTGCTGGCCAAGCCCCAGGAAGGACAGGCTGGCCTCGGCGATGATGGCGGTCGCGATGGTCAGCGTCGCCTGGACGATCAGCGGCGGCAGGATGTTCGGGAAGACGTAACGGATCAAGATCCACCGATTCGGCAAGCCGATCGCCTCGGCACCCTCGACATAGTCCTCAGACTTGACCGACAGCGTCTGCGCGCGCGCCAACCTGATGAAGATCGGCGTCTGCGAGAAGCCGATAGCGATCATCGCATTGGTGAGGCTCGGTCCCAGGAAGGCGGCGAGCGCGATGGCGAGGATCAGGAAGGGGATCGACAGGAGCGCGTCGGCGACTCGCGAGATCGCCATGTCGGTCCAGCCGCCGAAGAAGCCGGCAAGGATGCCCAAGGGCACCCCGACGATCACCGCGATCGCCACGGACACGACGCCTGCCAGCAACGACGCCCGAGCGCCGAAGGCCATGCGGCTGAAGACGTCGCGCCCCAGTTCGTCGGTACCGAAATAATTGGCCAGCGACGGCGCCTTGCGGATCGTCAGGAAGCTCGTCTTCAACGGGTCGTCGGTGGCGATCAGCGGCGCGAGGATCGCGACGGTTACGAAGACAAGGACGACGAGGCCTCCGAAGATCGCCGCCTTGCTGGCAAGGAATTTCTTCAGTGCCCTGTTTCCGGCCTTCGGCAACGCCGCGTCCGGGACATTTACCTCCGGCACCTTGACGTCTGCGGCCGTGATCGGAAGCGCATCGGACATGTCAGGCGCCCCTCAGCCGCGGGTTGATCAGAATGTAGACGACGTCGGCGAGGAGATTCATGACGATGAAGCCGATCGCGGTGCACAGGACAATGCCCTGGACGACGGCATAGTCGCGCGTGAACACCGCGTCGACGACGAGCTTCCCGAAGCCGGGGATGGAGAAGATCTGCTCGGTCAGCACAGCGCCGCCGAGGAGTTCGCCGAAGAGCAGCGTCATCAAGGTGACGATCGGCACCAGGGCGTTGCGCATCGCGTGCTTCATGATCACGGTGCGCTCATAAAGACCCTTGGCCCGCGCCGTGCGGATATAGTCGGCGCCCAGGACCTCGATCATCGCCGAGCGCGTGTGGCGCATCAAGGTCGCTGCAAGGGCCGTGCCCAGGACAAACGCCGGCATCAGCATGGTCTTGATCGACAACCCGAGATCGCGCGCCGGCGAAACATAGCCGGACGCCGGTAGCCAGCCGAGTTGCACCGAGACCAGAAAGATCAGGAGGATTCCGAGCCAGAAGTTCGGAATCGACAAGCCCGACAAGGCGAAGAAATTGGCGAGATAGTCGGTGATCGTGCCCTTTTTGACGGCCGCTAATATGCCGGCGGGAACTCCGACCAGTATCGCGACGATCATGGCCATGACGGCGAGCTGGATGGTTACCGGCAGCTTTTGGGCGATCAGCGTCGTCACCAGCACGTCGGTGCGGAGCGACCTGCCAAAATCGCCCTGCGCTATCTGCGTCACCCAGGCGCCATACTGCACCGGCAGCGGGTCGTTGAGGCGATATTTCTCGCGAATGAACTCCACCACCTTGGGATCGCGTTCCTCGCCGGCGATCATCAGTGCCGGGTCGCCCGGCAGAAGCTTCTGCAGGGCAAAGACCAGCATCGACACGATGATGATCGTCGGGATGGCGACGAGGATGCGCCTGAGGATCAACTGGCCCATGAAAAGCTCCATGAAAGAGGCGGCGGGCGATCCTCGCCCGCCGCCGGTCGCGGTGTGCCTGGGCCTACTTCTCGACGCTCATGCCCTTCAGGCGGATCATGCCGTCGGGATAGGGCTCGAAGCCCTTGACGTTCGTGGCCAGCACGAAGGGCCAGGGCTGATAGTAGGTGTACATCAGCGGCAGATCGTCCTGCAGGATCGCCTGCGCGGCATCGTAAAGCGGCTTTCGCGTGGCGACATCAGTCTCGAGTCGTGCCGCATTGAGATTCTTGTCGACCTCTTCGTTGCAGTATTTCGAGTCGTTGAGATTTCCGTCGCAGGCAACGAATGTGTAGATATTGCCATCCGGATCGACACGGCCGGACCAGTTGATGATCGCTGCATCGAAATTGCCCTGCTCCATCTCCTGCTGCATGGCCGCGAACTCGGTGGCGCGCAGATTGATTTGGAAGCCCGCTTCCGCCGCCATCGCCTGGATCAGTTCGGCGAGCTGCTGGTTGGCCGAGCCGGTGCCGAAGACGAGTTCGAAGGACGGATTCTCGACGCCCGCCTCCTTCAGGAGTTCCTTGGCCTTGTCGAGATTGCGCTCGGTGACCGGGAACTTGTCGCTCAGAAACGGGCTCGACGGTGGGAACGGCTGCTGGGCCGGGGGAAAGATCCCATTGCCCGCGACCTGATCGATGATGTCGCGGCCGACGGCGTATTGGAACGCCTGGCGCACCCGCTTGTCGGCGCCGATCGGTTGCTTCGCCCTATCGCCATTGTTGACGTTGAAGCGGATCGACCCGTAGCCGAGGCCGGTGACCGGCACGAATTGCAGGCTCGTATCGTCCTTGACCGACGGGACGTCCGACGGAGCGAGGCGCTCCAGCATATCGAGGTCGCCGGCGCGCAGATTGGCGAGTTTCACGGTAGCGTCGGTGATCGGCTGGAAGGTTACGGCCTCGATCGGATACTCGGCGGCGTTCCAATAGTTTTCGTACTTCTTCAGCTCGATCCGGTCGTTCTGGACGCGGCGAACGAACTCGTAAGGTCCGGAGCACACCGGAGCTTGCGAGAATTCCTTGCCCTCGGCGAAGGCCTGCGGCGACATCATCATGCCGGCGCGGTCCGAAAGCGTGGCGAGCAACGGCGCGTCGGGATGCTTGAGATTGATCGTTACCGTCAGCGGATCGTCGACGGTGACGCTCTCGACCGCGTTCAGTTCGCTCTTGCGGTTGGAATCCGAGAGTGTCGTCGAGCGCTCGATATTCGCCTTGACCGCCTCGGCATCGAATGTCGTGCCGTCGTGGAAGGTGACGCCGTCGCGCAGCTTGAAGGTGAGCGCCGTCTTGTCGTCGTTCCACGACCATTCCGTCGCCAGCTGCGGCACGAAATCAAGCTTCGGCGTGATGTCGACCAGCTTGTCGCAGAGCGAGGTGAAGACGATGCGGCCGACATAGGTGCGGGCGCGGTCGGGATCGAGCACGTCCGGATCTTCCGCCAGACCTATGCGAAACGCCTGGGCGTAGGCGGAGGTCGACGTCAACAACGCCGTGGCGAACAGCGCCAGTTTCATCGAGGTCTTCATGGTCAGGTTCCCTGTTCGGTTGCGGTAAGAGGGGTGGTCAGTTCAGCGCGGCCAGTCTGGCACGCGGTGAAGAGGGCAAGTCGTCGCTTCAGTGGCTCGCTTTGCCGTGCGATGATCCGCGGGCTGCCGCCAGCGTCCTGAATCTCCTTCCAGAAATGACAAGCGACCCGGCGCTCGCTGGCGCCGACGGCCTCGAGGACCGGCGATTCCACCGAGCAGACCGGGCGCGCATGCGGGCAGCGAGTGTGGAAGCGGCAACCGGAGGGAGGCGCCGACGGACTCGGAACATCGCCTTCCAGCGGCTCGATCGTTCCTCTGGCCGCCGCACTCGCCTGCGGGATCGCCGCCAGCAATGCCCGCGTGTAGGGGTGGAGCGGGTCGGCATAGAGGTCCTCGGTCGTGGCGAGCTCGACAATCTCGCCGAGATACATCACCGCGACCCGATCGCTCATGTGCTTGATGACCGCAAGGTCGTGAGCGACGATGACCAGCGTCAGCGTCAACCGATCCTTCAGCTCTTCCAGCAGATTTACGATCTGCGCCTGGATCGAGACGTCAAGGGCCGAGACCGGCTCGTCGCCGAGGATCAGCGTGGGCTTCGCCGCCAATGCCCGCGCGACGCCGATGCGCTGGCGCTGGCCGCCTGAGAATTCGTGCGGGTAACGGTCGGCCATGTCGGGGCGAAGGCCCACGATCTCGAATATCTCCAGCACACGGTCGCGCCGTTCGGCCGTGGACAGGGTCTCGTGCAGCCAGATCGGCTCGCCGACGATGTCGGCAACGCTCATTCTTGGGTTCAGGGAGGCAAATGGATCCTGGAAGACGATCTGCAGCTCGCGACGCAGGTTGCGCATCTCGGTCGAAGACAGATTGCCGAGATTGCGCCCGCGATAGATCACGTCGCCGGAGGTCGGCGCCAAGAGACGGATGAGCAGCCTGCCGAGGGTCGACTTGCCGCAGCCGGATTCACCGACGACGGCCAGCGTCTCTCCCTCGAAAACGCGAATCGAAATCCCGTTCACCGCTTGCACCAACGGAGAGCGCTTCAACCATTGCCGGCCCCCGCCGAAATGCTTGACGAGGTCGGTGGTTTCCAGGATGGGAAAGGCGGCGGCCATCAGGCAACCTCCGCGAAATGGTTCTCGATCGGCGCGAAGAAGCAGGCGGCTCGGTGGTCATCGTTTCCACCAACGATGTCGAGCGGCGGCGGGGCTGCACGGCAGCGCTCTTGCGCGAATGGACAACGGGGCGCGAAGCGGCAGCCGTCAGGCATGCGCTCGATCGACGGTACGGTGCCGGGAATCGTTGCGAGACGTGCGACGCGGGTGCCCAACGACGGGATCGCCCCCATGAGGCCAATCGTATAGGGATGCTGCGGATCGCCGAAGACCTTGGCGACGGGGCCGGTCTCAACGACGTGACCGGCATACATCACCGCCACCCGGTCCGCGCTTTCGGCAACGACCCCGAGATCGTGGGTGATCAGGATCACCGCCGTGCCGGTTTCGCGCCGCAACTCGTCGATCAGCGCCAGGATCTGCGCCTGGATGGTTACGTCGAGCGCCGTCGTCGGCTCGTCGGCGATGAGAAGCTGCGGCGCATTAGCGAGCGCCATCGCGATCATCACGCGCTGGCGCATGCCGCCGGAGAGTTGGTGCGGATAGGCATCGAGCCGGCTTTCGGGCGCCGGAATGCGCACCTTGCGCAGCATCTCCAGCGCGACCTGCCGCGCCGCTGCCTTGCCGATTTTTCGATGCCGACGGATGCCCTCGATGATCTGATCACCGACGGTGAAGGCCGGGTTCAGCGAGGTCATCGGCTCCTGGAAGATCATCGAAATGCGATTGCCCCGCAGATTAGCCCGTTCGGCTGAGCCCATCGCAAACAGGTCCTTGTTCTCGAACAGCGCAGTTCCCGAGACGATTTGAGCCGGCGGCATCGGCAAAAGGCCCATCAAGGCGAGCGCCGTGACGCTCTTGCCGCAACCGGATTCGCCGACAATCGCCAGCGTCTCGCGGCGGCGGACGGAAAAGCCGACACCGTCGACAAGGTTCTTGCCCGGCTGGAAGCGCAGCGCAAAGTTTTCGAGCGTCAGGACGGTTTCGGAATCTGCCGATGACATGGCGCCGGCCTGGCTCATGCCGCCACCAGATGGCCGGCGCCGTGATCGACCAGCACCAATCGCGCCGGCGCATCGCCCAGCTTCCTCACGGGGCTCGGGATCTCCTGGTCGAGGCGAGGAAAATGCGGTCGCCGCCGCGTCGGATCCGGCACCGGAACTGCTTCGATCAGCCGACGGGTATAGGGATGCCGGGGGTTGGAGAAAATCTGATCGCGAGTCCCGGTCTCGACGATCTGGCCGAGATACATGACCGCGACACGGTCGGAGATGTTCTCGACCACTGCCATGTCATGGGAAATGAACAGATACGCGATGCCGAAGTCGGCCTGCAATTCGCGCAGAAGTTCGAGCACACGCGCCTGCACCGAGACGTCGAGTGCGGAGACGCTTTCGTCGGCGACGATCAGCTTCGGCCGCAGCGCTAGCGCTCGGGCAATGCAGATGCGTTGGCGCTGGCCCCCCGAGAACTCGTGCGCATAGCGGCTCATCTGATCCGGCGACAGCCCGACGCGTTCGAACAAGCCGGCGACTCGCTCACGGCGTTCCGCGCCCGTCGCGATCCCGTGGATCACCATCGGCTCCGCCACAAGGTCGCCGACGGTCATGCGCGGATCGAGCGAAGCGAAGGGATCCTGGAAGATCATCTGGATATCGCGACGCATCGCCTTGGCGTCCTGGCGGGCGAGACCTGCCATATTGCGTCCGCCGACGACGATGTCGCCGCCGTAGGGCACCAGTCCGGCCAGGGCCTTGGCAGTAGTCGACTTGCCGCAGCCCGATTCGCCGACCAGCGACAGCGTCTCGCCCGCGCCGACCTCGAAGGAAACGCCCTCCACCGCGTGAACCCGGCGGTCGACCCGACCGAGAAAGCCCCCGTGAAGGTCAAAATGGACAGTGAGATCGCGCACTGAGACCACCGAAGGCGCTGCGGCGTTGCTTGTGGGCCGCGTCACGACACGCCCGGCCCCGCCGCCGATCCGGGGAACTGCTGCCAGCAGTTCCTTCGTATAGGCGGCCTGTGGATTGGCGAAGATCGCCTCCGCCGCGCCCGCTTCCACCATACGACCCTCGCGCAGGACGATGACGCGGTCCGCCATTTCGGCGACCACTCCCATGTCGTGGGTGATCAGGATGATCGCCGTGCCAAGATCGCGTTGGAGCTGGCGCAGCAGCTCGAGCACCTCGCCCTGCACGGTGACGTCGAGCGCGGTCGTCGGCTCGTCGGCGATGAGCACGTCGGGCCGCAGTGCCAGCGCCATGGCGATCATCACGCGTTGCCGCATGCCGCCCGACAACTCGTGCGGATGCTGGGTCATGCGGCTGGCTGCTTCCGTGATGCGTACCGCCGTCAGCGCTTCGATCGCCCGGCGCCGCGCCTGCACGCGCGAGACCCGTTCATGCGCCTCGATCGCCTCGACCAGTTGCCGGCCGATGGTCAGCACCGGGTTGAGGGAGGTCATCGGTTCCTGGAAGATCATCGCAATCCGGTCGCCGCGTACGCGCCGCATCGCTGCTTCGTCCAGCGTGGCCAGGTCGGTGTCGCCGAACCGGATCGTGCCGGCCTCGATGCGCGCCCCTGGCTTGGGCAGGAGCCCCATGATTGCCAGCGCCGTCATCGACTTGCCCGAACCGGATTCCCCGGCGATGCATAGCGTTTCGCCGCGACCGAGCGTGAAGGCGAGCTCCGATACGACAGGCCGTGGACCGCCCTCGCCGCCCACCACGACGGTTAGTCTGTCGACGATCAGCACGGGTGCCGCCGCCGCCTCCCCGCCCATCTTCGTACCAGCCGGGGCGAAGAACGCCCCGGACCGTTCGTGGCGTCCCGCGAGTCTCATTCGAAGACGCAGCGCGGGAAGTAGAAGGAGACGACCCAGTTAGGCATGTCGACGATCTCCGAGATCCGCAGGTCGCCGCAGGTCGAGACCAGCATATACGCGTCCACCGGATCGATCTGGTAACGCCCGGCCAGCAGATCGACCATCTGCGAGACGGCGGCTTTCGCTCCCTCCATCAGGTCGGAGCCGATCCCTGTCGTCACCTCGTAGCCCTTGGCGTCGAGATGACGGGTGACCGGTCCGGGCGTCGTGAAGCGGGGCATCTTGAGCCGCGCATCCTTGACCAGATCGAGGGTCAGCACCGTGTTCATCGGGCTTTCGATGGCGGTGCCGCAGACCTCGCCGTCGCCCTGTGCCGCGTGGGTGTCGCCGACCGAGAACAATGCGCCCGCGACCTCCACCGGCAGGTACAATACCGTGCCAGCGGCAAGATCCCGGATGTCCAAATTGCCGCCGACCCGGCGCGGCGGGACGATCGAGTGGTGCCCAGCCTCGGCCGGGGCGTTGCCGATCGTTCCGGCGAAGGGCTTGAGCGGCACCCTGCCCTGGCTGCCGAAAAGCGCCGGCTCAAGACTGGCCGGATCGTATTTCCAGATCGTCAGCGCCGGCTCCTTGAAGTCGTCGGCGAGGAGGCCGAAGCCCGGAATGTTGGCCGTCCAGCCGAAGCCGGACGGCTTGAACGCCTCGATGGTGATCTTTAGCGCGTCGCCGGGCTCGGCCCCCTCGACGAAGATCGGCCCGTTGACCGGGTTGATCTTGCCGAAGTCGAGAGTCCTCACGTCGTCCACGGTCGAATCCGGGGTCAGTTGCCCGGCCGATGAGTCGAGACATTCGAATTCGATCGTCGAACCGGGCGCGACACGCGCGACCGGTTCGAACGAATTGTCCCAGCCGAAATGATGCTGCCGGGCGTGGATCGTGTAGTCGCAGTTACTGCACATCGGTGACGAACACATAATCGTAGTTGATCGGGATATGGACGGGATCGACATACAGGTTGTCGGCACCGCCCATACGCTTCGACTTCATGGTGAAGCGCTGCTCGTTGAACACCGGCACCCACGGCGCATCGGCCATGATCGCCCCGTAGATCTCGCTCCACATCTTGGCGCGTTCCTCGGCTTTCGCCGGATCGACGATCGCGTCCGCCGCGGCGGCCTTCTTGTCGAGTTCCTCGTTGCAGTACCAGGACCAGTTCCAGCCGCCCGGCACCGCGCCGTCGCAGCCCAGGATCGGCCCATAGAAGTTCGACGGATCCGGGAAGTCGGCGATCCAGGCCATGCCGCCCGACCAGATCATCGGCGCGCCGTCCTTCTCGCCGCCGGCGGCGATCACGTTCGCCTGGGCCAGAGCCTGGATGTCGGCCTTGATGCCGATCTGCGATAGATCCTGCTGGATCGCCTGGGCGATGCGTGGGTTCGGATCGGTGTTCATGACGAAGAGTTCGGTCTGGAAACCATCCGCAAAGCCGGCTTCGGCCAGCATCTCCTTGGCCTTCGCCGGATCATAGGGATAGCCTTCGAAGCTCTTGTCATAACCCGGCATCGACGGCGGCAGCGGCTGGTTGGCCGGTAGTGCCCGATTGTTGATCATCTGGACGATGCGGTCCTTGTTGATCGCCATGTTGACCGCCTCGCGAACCTCCTTCTTGTCGAAGGGCTCCATCTGCGTGTTCATGGTGATGTAGCCGGTCTGCAACTGGCCACCTTCGACCACTCGGGCCTTCTGCTCGGGATCGTTCATGACCTCCTGGAACTTCGCCGGCGGAATGCCGTCGCCGGGAATGTCCACTTCACCGCTCTGAAGGCGCAGCAGCGCGACGATCGGCTCCTGTCCGATTTCGAAGGTGATCTGGTCGAGATAGGGAACGCCGTCGCGCCAGTAGTCGGGGTTTTTCTGAAACACGAGGCGTTGGCCAAGTGTCCATTCCGCCAGCTTGAACGCGCCGGTCCCGACCGGGTGCTTGCCGAAATCGGCGCCGTATTCCTCCACTGCCTCCTTGGGCACGATGGAGGAGAAGTTCAGCGCCATGACATGCAGGAAGGTCGCGTCCGGCCGAGACAATTCGATCTTCACGGTCAAGGGATCGACGGTGGTCACGCCTTCGAGGGATTCAGCGCTCCCGTCGGCCATCTGGTCGTAACCCTTGATCGAGCCGAAGAAACCGGCACCGGGGCTCTGGGTCTTCGGGGTGGTCACGCGATCCAGCGAATATTTCACGTCGTCCGCCGTCATCTCGCGGCCATTGTGGAACTTGACGCCCTTGCGCAGATGGAAGGTGAAGACGGTTCCGTCTTCCGAGATGTCGTAGCTTTCGGCAAGGCCCGGACGGAGGGTGGTCGTTCCCGGCACATAGTCCATGAGCGCGCCAAACAGGCTCTTGATCATCGACCAGTTCTGCCAATCATAGCCGATCGCCGGATCGAGCGTTGCGACATCGTCCTTGTAGGTGATGACGATCGCGCCGCCTTGCTTGGCGCCTGGATCGGGCGTGTAGGCGACATCGGTGACCGCTGCAGCGCTAGCTGCGTCCGGTGCCTTGGCCGAACTGTCCTGGGCGGCGGCGGGAATGGTTGCCAGCGCGAGGCCGAGCGCCGAGGCGGCGACCGTGGAGGTGAGCCATGCTTTCATCGGGTCAGTCCTTTTCTTGGTTAGAGAGGATGTGTCGAAGGGCGCGGGTCAGCGCAGCTTGATACGTGGATCGATGAACGGCGTGACGATGTCGGCGAGGAGGTTCCCGAGGACGATGGCGCAGGCAGACACCAGCNGGGCGCGGGTCAGCGCAGCTTGATACGTGGATCGATGAACGGCGTGACGATGTCGGCGAGGAGGTTCCCGAGGACGATGGCGCAGGCAGACACCAGCGTCACGCCCATGATGATCGGAATGTCGACGCGCTGGATCGCCTGCCAGGCGAGTTGACCGATGCCCGGCCAGCCGAAGACGCCTTCGACGACGACGATGCCGCTCATGAACAGGCCGATGTCGATGCCGATCATGGCGATCACCGGGAGGATCGCATTCGGCAGCGCATGCCGGAACAGCACCGTGGAACGCGCCAGACCCTTGGCGCGTGCGGTGCGGATATAGTCTTGGCGCAGGACGTCGATCATCGACGAACGCATCATCCGCGAGTACCAGCCGGCTCCGAGAATGCCGAGCGTGACGGACGGCAGGACGAGATGCGAAAACGTGCCGTAGCCGCCGATCGGGAACCAGTCGAGCCGCACTGCGAAGACGTAAAGGAGTAGGAGACCGACGACGAATTGCGGCGCGGAGACCCCGATGAAGGACCCGACCATCAGTGCCTGATCGGTCGCCGTGCCGCGTTTGACCGCGGCGATAAGGCCCATGGTCAAGCCGAATGCGAGCTCGCAGGCGATCGCGCCAGCCATCAGCAGCAGGGTCGCCGGCAGCCGCGCCATGACCAGCGTGGTCACCTCCGAGCGCTGCAGATAGGACCGGCCGAGATCGCCCTGGACGAGGCCTAGGAGATAGCGGCCATACTGGACGAGGAACGGCTGGTCGAGGCCCAGTTCGCGGCGGATGTTTTCCACCGTCTGCGGCGTCGCGCTGCGCCCGGCGATCTGGCGCACGGGGTCGGCCGGCAGCAGATACAAGAGCGCGAAGGTAATCAGCGAGACGCCGAGGAGAATCAGGATGGATTGGAAGAGGCGCCGGGCGAGATAGGCGATCACGACAGTCTCCCGCGCTGGGTCGGGTCGAGGATGTCGCGCATCGCGTCGCCGACGAGGTTGAAGGCCAGCGCCAGCGTCAGAATCGCCGCGCCGGGAAAGAACACCAGCCAGGGCGCGGCCTGGAAGTAGGTCTGGTTCTCGAAGATGATGTTGCCCCAGGAGGGCGTCGGCGGCTGCACGCCGACCCCGAGATAGGAGAGCGTCGCTTCCAGCAGGACGGTCGTCGAGATGCCGAGCGTTCCCCAGACGATGATCGTCGGCAGGAGATGCGGCAGGATGTGGCGAAAGAGGATGCGTAGCGTGCCGGCACCGATCGCGCGTTCAGCCTCGATGAATTCGCGCTGGGCCAGCGAACTCGTCTCGGTGTAGACGACACGGGCGGTCTGCACCCAATTGACCAGCGCGATCACCAGCGCGACGATCCAAAGGCTCGGCGACAGCACCGCGGCAAGGCAGATCGCCAGCAGCAGAGCCGGAAACGCCATCATCAGGTCGGTGAAGCGCATGAGGATCGTCCCGGTCCATCCCCGAAAGAACCCGGCAGTGACGCCGACCAGCGTGCCGATCAGCAGCGCGACGCCGTTGGCGGCGATGCCGATGATGAGCGAGGTGCGCGCGCCGTAGAGAATGCGCGTCAGAAGATCGCGCCCTAAAAGGTCGCTGCCGAGCGCGAAGGCGCCGCCTGGCGCCATCGGAGCACCTTCCAGCGTCAGACCATCGAAGAGCTGGTCGTTCGGATCGTAGGGAGTGAGCCAGGGCGCGAGCAGCGCGCCCGCAACGGTCACGACGATGATCGCCAGTCCAACAACCGCGAGTGGTCGGGCGAGGAGTTGCGCTAGGATGCCCTTGCGCCTCAGCCTTGGAACGGCATCCGGCCGCAGCGGTTCAGAAACCAGTTGATCGCTCATCGCGCTCCCCCGGTTCCCGGTCCTGTCCCAGCAAAAGGAATTTCCGCGCCGCTTCCTCGATGGTCGTCTGCCAGTTCATCGCCAAGACCCGCAATTGCGCATAGGCTCGATCCTCGCCGACGCCATCGGCCGCCAGCGCGACCACGGCCCGGACGATGGTTTGGCGTTCGGCCACCCGTGCCCGGAGGCCCCTCACCTCGTCGGCCAGACTGCGGCGCGCCTCGAAGCCCTGGCGGGCGATCAGCAACGCGCTGTAGATGCCGGAATTGCCAACCGGCTTCACCAAATGGGAGTCGGCGCCGTGCGACAGAGCCCATTCGATCCGGCCCGGCGCTTCCGAGCCGATCAGCGCGATCATCGGCATGGGGGCCTCGCCAGGCGCCCAGGCGAATTGCGCGTCGAAGCCCATATCCGCGTCGAAGAACACGAAATCGGCACCGAGCGCTTCGGGCGGGAGATCCGGCCAGCACTCGACCGGCGACAGGCCGATGGCGGTCAACTGACGGACTAGAGCGGCAGTCGCGCCATGCGGGCGATGCAGGATGTAGGCCGTAGCGCCACCGAGATTGGGGATGCGATTGCGGCGCGTCATGAAACGGCCCGCAGGTTCGGGCGGCCGAAGGTGGCGAGCGGGTCGTAGCGCGACAAATAGGGATCGGGATCGATCCGCTCAGCGACCTCTTCAACCATCTCGAAAGCCTGACCGGCGACGCGACCGATCTTGACCGGCAGGCTGGCATGCTGCGTCTGCGGATCGATCGCGATGGGTCCGAACGGCGTCGCGAAGGTCCGGCCGGCAAAATCGAGATTGCCTTCGTTTTCGCCGACCGACAGCATGTCGGCCAGAACGATGACCGAACTGAAGGCCGAAACGAAGAAGGAGGACGGACGGGGCTGAACGGGCTGTTCCGAACTCGCCGTTCCCTGCGGCCACCGGGTTGTCCCGTCATCGAAGAACGGGCCGACGGCGATGTGCCCTTGTGCGGCGTCGCCGATCGCCGGCAGTTCGATCTCGGTCAGGTTGCAGGACAGGATCGGGCAGGTCTCAGCGGAAAACCATGGATCGTCCCGCGTCAGTTGTTCATAAGCCGCAAAGAACGCGTAGGAGGACGGCCCGATCAGGTGATTGAGAATGAAACTGGGGCGGGTGGCCCGGATTTCGTCGATCAGCCGGCCGACGTCGACATCGCCAAGCGGCAGGTAGCGTTCGCCGAGGATTTGGCCGCCGGCATCGCCGACGAGGTCGCGCGCCACCCGGTTGGTTTCCCACCCCCAGATGTAGTTCGAGCCGACGAGGAACGCGTTACGGCCGAAGCGCGGCACGATATAGCCGAGTAGCGGAACCAGATGCTGGTTCGGGCAGGCGTTCATGTAGACGACATGTTCGTTCGACTCGAAGCCCTCGTAGGGGCAAGCGTACCACAACGTCCCGCCGGTCTTTTCCAGAACCGGAATCACCTCCTTGCGGCTCCAGGACGTGATGCAGCCGACGACGTGGCGCACCGTCGTAGTCCGCAGGATGTCCTCGCACAGCGGCGCGTAGCGATCGATCTGTCCTTCGGGATCACGCCCCACCGGAACGAATTCCACGCCGGACGCCGGATCGGCGTTGACGGTAGCGATACCGTGCATCGCACCGTCACGACATGCCTCCGACAACAGGCGGTAATTGCCCGAGCGTGAGTACAAGATGCCGATTTCGATGCGCTGCTTCACCACAAGCCTCAAACAAAAAACCCCGCGCGCCAGGGTCGATCAGTCGATCTTGGCGCGCGGGGCTCGAATGCCGTCCGGCGGTCAGGGCCGGTATTTGAGCGAGAAGCGTATCAGTGCGCCATTCAATGTCAATCGATCTGCATTTATTGTTTACACGCCCAGTTTTTAAGCAGAGGGCGCCTTGGCGACCTCCATGGCCCCCTCTGCAAGCGCCGATAATGGGGAATCACGGCCGAAGGTCGCGGCGGCAACTCAGTGGGAGGATGTTGGCTGAATTGGCCGAGTCCGAGCTGCCGGTCGAGGTCAATGATCCCACGGCGTTGCGCCATCTCGCACCGGGCACGCCCTTCACGATGGGCCCGTTGGTCAATGTCTACAACAACGGTACGCTGGGCTTTCTTGCCCGGCGCGAGGCAACATCGTTCTGCCTGCCGCCCGAACTTACCTTTGCGTCCGTGGCGACGCTGGCGGCTACTGGGGCAGGATATGGCGTCGACATCGAGGTCTGGGCGTTCGGGCGGCTGCCGCTGGCCGAAGCCGGCGTTGGCGCGCTGCGGCTTTCGCCCCATACCGGCGACATGGTCGAGGTCGCGCGTCTGTTTCGGGCAGCGGCCGACGGCTGGATGGCCCCGGACGAAGCGCTTGCCGAACTCGCGGCCCTGGCACCGGAACGGCGCTTCGCCAACGGCTTCCTGTTCGGACAATCCGGCGCGGAGTGGACCCATTGAACCGGATGAAAGACGGCGACGCCGCTGAGGCCCATCTCACCCCGGCGCCAGCTACCAACGAAGCCGCGCTCCTCACGAACAGTTCATGCGTTCCCATGAAGGCGCAGACGATCACCTGAACGCGCGGTCAAATGGACCTCCAACTCGGGACGGGTCTTTAGAACGCGTTCGATCGACGTCCGCTCCATCAGGCTGAAGGCGGTCGAGAGGGCATCGGCTTCGGTGGCCTTCGGCGCGACCACCGTCACGCTCCGATAGAGCCGGGCCGGTCGGCCGTCGTGCGGGTCAAGCAGATGGTTGAACCGCCCTGCCCCATCGAAGTGAAATCCTCCCCCGCTCGAGGTCGCCACCGCCTTGTCGACGATCTCGAGGACCGCCTCAGGTTCCCTCGCATCCTGCAAGGCCGCGACACCGACGCGCCAGGGGGAACCGTCCGGGCGCGTGCCGAGCGCGCGAATTTCGCCCATGTCCACAAGGCTTTTCGTGATACCGCCGCTTCGCAGCAATTCGACCACCTTATCGGTGATGTACCCTTGCGCGATGCCGTTGAAGGTGAGCGCCATCCCATGCTGGGCGAAGGCGATCCGGTCGCGACTGAACCTGACGCCGTCGAGCCCAACGAGAGTCGACACCTCCCGCAACCGCTCCTCGGACGGACCGGACGGGTCGGCCCCAGGCGCCGCGAAATGTTCGCCATACAGTATCCACAGGGGCTGAACGGTCGGATCGAACGCGCCTTCGCTGATATCCCGGAAAACGCGGCTTGCTTCCAGCAGCGTCACCATATCCGCGGGCGGCGCGACGAGAGCGCCCGTCCGGTTCAATTCGACCAGCGCGGAATCGTCCCGATAAAGGCTGAAAACGCGCTCCAGGCGTCGGACTTCGGCCACGGCTCCGTCAATCAATCGCTCGGCCTCGGCCCGATCATGATGATGCAGGGTGAGCGACGCCGGCGCCCCCAGCGCCTGTCCACGCCAGGTGACGGCATGGGCGTCGGCCATGCTCTCGCGTCCGAACGGGATGAGACCCAGGCCGGCGGCGGCGCCCATTATGGCGATGACGCGTCGGCGATTGAGGTGTTCAGCCATGAGACCGTCCTAACGGTTTGGCGGCCCGAAGGGGCCCAAGGCGATTACTTGTTGGATTCCATTGCGTTCGGCGCGCTTCCGAGCACATAATCGGGGGGAATATCGGCGAATTCGACGATCTCGCCACCATTGTCCTCGACAAAGCGTCGCGCCGCGACTTCCGTCGAAAAGGGTACCGTCTCCGGCGCGCCCATCCCGCCGCTCATTGAACTGCCGATCACGAAGAACGCCTGTCTGGCGTCGACCCAGTTCTCCGCTCCAGGCGCGTCCCAGGTCTCGGCGACGGCCATATCCGAGACGTAGATCGCCGCGATGTTCTTGGATTCCTCGGGCAGCAGGGTGAAGGCCACGGTATCGCGCGCCGAGGAGAACCAGATCGGTTCCGGCGCCTTCGCCAGAATGATCTGACCTTTCGGTCCCGGATGTTCCAGAACGTTCATCCCGCAATAGCGGCCGATGGCGCTATCCGTCAGCGCGAAGGGCGCCGGCACCTCTGTCTGACCCTCGCCGCCGCAACCCGCGAGGGTCAGGACGAAAGCCACGAGTCCGGCGAGAGCCGCGGTCCTCATAATTCTTTTCTCGAAAACACCAGCACCGCCGCCGTTAGTGGCACGAGCGCCCACAAAGCGAGCGCGCCAGTCAGCATGGCCGGACTCAACGCGACATTTTCGGCAATGCCCCCCATGCCGGAGAGCGCCCCGGCGCTTCCCGAACCGAGATTCAGCAACCGATAGGCATCGGTCGGATTGAGTAGCAGGAGAATATTCAAAAGGTCAGCCGTGATCGTCCGCCCCTGATCGACGACCAGAATGCCGAGCAGCGCCATGTCATAGATAAGCACGAACAAGAGCCAGACGCCGACCGCGATTCCGCCGGCGGTGCCACGTTCACCAACCAGCGCGCTCACCAGATAGCCGATGGCGATGAACACCGCGCCGAGCATGATCGAGGACAGGATCATGGAGAGGAAAGCCGACCAGCTCTCTGCGTCGATCGCGGCGCCCGTTGCCGCGAGCGCGGCTGCCGCCGCCCCGTAGCCGAGCAGAGTGGCGAATGCCAGGATCGCCAGATGCCCGACGAATTTTCCGAGGATCACCTGCCAGCGGCCAATCGGATAGCTGAGCAGCAGAAGCATGGTGCCGCGCTCCATCTCGCCGACGACGGCATCGTGCGAAATCAGGAGGGCGATCAGCGGCACCAGAAAGATGGTCAGGCTGGACAAACTCACGATCACCACGTCGAGCGCCCCGGCGCCGACATCGCCGGTGGGCGCGCTGCCGAGAAAGGTCAGCGTCAGCGCCAGCGCAGCAAGCAGCAGCGTCGTGGCGAGCACCCAACGGTTGCGCATGCCCTCCTGAATTTCCTTGCCGGCAACAATGAGAACGTTCCTCATTTGACAACCTCCTGCGCACCCAGGAAATGCGCATAAAGCTCGTCGAGCGTTGGCGGGATCACATCCAGGTCGGTTACCGGCGCGTCGCTCGCGGACGCCTTGCGCAGCAGCATGATCTTGTCTTCCGGCGAGGCGTCGATCTCCAGCACATGACCGTTGATCCTTCGCCATCCGCCGGTTTGATTCATCCAGTCATCCGCCCGGCCGGCATCGTCATCCCTGAGCCTGACACGGATCCGCGTCGGCAGCCGGGCGATGCCGCGCAGCTCCTCGATCGTCCCATCCGCGATCTTGATGCCGCGGTTAACGATGATGATCCGGTCCGCCTTGCCCTCGAGTTCCGTGAGGGCGTGGGAGGACAACAGGACCGTCGCGCCCCGTGACCGCAATTCGTCGACGATGCGGTAGAAGCTGCGCCGCAGCGCCGGGTCGAGCCCGGTCGTCGGCTCATCGAGAAGCAGCACCTTCGGGTCGCCTAGCAGCGCTTGCGCCAGGCCGAGACGTTGGCGCATTCCCTTGGAATAGGCGCCGATGCGGCGGTCGGCCGCGTCGGTCAGCCCCACATGATCGAGCAGGTCGGCAACGAGGGCACGCGGCGCGCGTTTGAGCCTGGCATAAAAGGTGAGAGTTTCGCGCCCCGTCAGAGCCATGTTGAAGGAAACGCTCTCCGGCAGATAGCCAAGCCGCTTGCGCGCCGCGAACTCCCCGGCGGCGGGCGACTCGCCGAGCACGCGCACCGTTCCCGCGCTGGGCCGGATCAGCCCGAGCATCAACTTGATCAGCGTCGTCTTGCCGGCACCATTGTGGCCGACGAGCGCAACCGTCTCGCCTTCGTTCAGCGTAAAGGACACGTCGCTGACGGCCTCGATCCCGCCATAGGATTTGGCCACCCGCTCAACACGAACCGTTTCAGCCATTATCGCTCCGTTCGCATCGTTTCGGGCGGCGCCATCAGCGGGTGACTGTCCACCACGCCGCCGGGCAGCAAAGCCGGGAACTGGGCCTGCGCCCAGCGGATCACCTGAACCGCCGGGCTGTTGACGAGAACCTTGGCCTGGGGCGCCGTCCACAGCACCCTGTCGACCAGACCGTTTGGCCGGTAGGGGCCGTCGCCGATGCCGTCACCGTTCAGATCGAAGGCCGGGTTGTCGCTCCAGTAATTGCCGCGCCGCTCGGTCGACCAGTCGAGATGGCGGGTGCCCACATATTTGATCTGATTGCGGTTTCTCACGAAGGCGTTGCCGGTCATGGTGTTGCCCTCGGAACCGGCGGTGAAGTGGACGCCGATCTCGCAACCCTCGAACCAATTGTCGCGAAAGCTGTTCTTGTTGGCGTTGTAGATGAAGACGCATTTCTCCGGACCGATGCGCGTGGCACCCGCGACTCGCGGCGCCTTGGCGTCGTTCGGCACCGACGCGCCGTCTGCCGCGTCGTGCCTGCCGGCCGTCTTCCATCGCTCGATCGATTGCGGACGACCGCGAATGACATTGCCGGCGAATTCCGAACCATTCGCATAGTTGATGAGCAGCCCGCTGTCGCGATCGCCGTCAGACACATTGCCGGTCACGGTCAGATTGTTGGAGTACATGATCGCGTAGCCGATGGCGTTACCGACCGAAACATTGTCGCTGATAATACTGTCGTTGGTGTACATGTAGTGGACGGCAAAGCGGACATCGCGAAAGCGATTGCCGCTGAAGACATTGCGCTTGCTGGCATTGGTGAAAATCCCGTCGCGGCCGAAGCTGATGTCGTTGCCGATAACCTTGGCGCCCGGCGCATTCCAAACCGAGACGCCGTTCCCCATCTCGTTGGTGCGGCCAACGCGAATGCCGATGATGCGATTGCCTTTGGCGACGGAATCCTCGGCCCCGTGCAAGAAGATTCCGTAGAGATTGCCGACGATCGTATTGTCCTCGATGCGCGCCGCCCGCGCGGTCTTGGTCACGAACACGCCGGCATCCATCGTTTCCAGGTTGGTTCCGGACCCTCTGATCTCGAGGCCGCGCACCACCGCGTCGGGCGCTTCGACCGTAATGACATGGCCGAGGCCATTGCCGCGAAGCACCGCGCCCGTCTCGCCTTCGATCGTCAGTGCCCGGTCGATCGTCACCGGCCCTTTGTGTTCGCCGCTCTCGAGCGCGATCACGTCTCCCGGCAACGCCGAATCCAGTATGACTTGAAGATCGGCATTCCCTGCGGGCGCGACGATCCGCGCCGCCGTTGCCGGCAGTGCCAGGATGGCAGCCAGAACGGCCGCCATCCCCAGTATCGCTATACTTGTTCGTGCCATCGGCTCAGGCGCCCTGCGGCTCAACGAACATGCGGCCCTTCATTTCCATGTGCATGGCGTGGCAGAACCAGGAGCAATAGTACCAGTAGACGCCCGGCTTGCTCGCCATGAAGGTGACCGATGCGGTCGCCTGTGGCGCGACTTCCATGTTGATGCCGTAGTTGACGATGGCGAAGCCGTGAGTGAGATCCTCCACGTCATCGATATTGGTAATATAGACGGTGACTTCCTCACCCTGCTTGACGGTGAAGCTTTCCAGGCCGAATACGGGAGCAGTCGAGGTCATGTAGACACGGACCTTGTTGCCGTCGCGGACGACCTTGGAATCTCCCATCAGATCAACGCCGTCAGCTTCCGCCTGGCTCACCGCGTCGGCGAAGAACGGATCGTCGCGACTCCACACATGCACCGGGTCGATCTTGGAGCGATGCACGAGCGTGGCGTCGTGCGGCTCCGCGAAGGTCGGATTGTCATGCACGAGGACCATCTCGTCTCCTGAGATGTCGATCAGCTGATCGTTCTCGGGCTTGAGCGGTCCCACGTTCAGGTAGCGATCCTTGGAGAACTTGTTCAGCGAGATCAGCCATTTGCCGTCGGCTTCCTTGGTCTGCCCCATCGAAGTGTGATTATGGCCCGGCTGATAGTGGACATCGAGCTTCTGCTTGATCGGGTCCACAGCCTCGCCCTGGAAGGCCCGCTTGGCGTCTTCGATGTTCCACTTGCAGATCTGGCTGTCGATAAACAGCGTCGTATAGGCGTTGCCGCGACCGTCATAGGCCGTGTGCAACGGCCCAAGCCCCAGTTCGGGCTCGGCCACGACCGTGTCGCGGGGTTCGATCTTGTCGTCGAACAGATCGTCGAACTTGCGCACGTCGAACACCGTCACCGTGGGCGACAGCTTGCCGGCGGCCACGACGTGGATGCCATCCGGCGCGGTGTTCATGCCATGCGGACTGTTGGGAACCGGAACGTATCGGGTGAAGGGGGAGCCGTGCCGGCCGTCGACAACGGGCACCCCGTTTATCTCCTCGTAATCCCCTTTGGCGACGGCTTCTTCGATGCGCTTGATGTTGAAGATGACGGCCCAGTCCTGTTCCTTCTCCATCATCTCGGCGAGGTTGACGCCCTCTTCCGAATTATAACAGGTGGCGAAGCAATACTTGCCCTGGTAGTCGGCATCGACGTTGTCGAGATTGCCGTCCACCTTCACCTGCCAGGCGACCTGCATCGTCTCACCGTCGACGGCCGTGAAGATCGCGTGATACTGCGACTTGTCGTCCAGTATCTTGCCGTCGTTCGGGATCGGAACGCGGTCTTCGCCATTGCAGAAGACATAGCCGGTCTTCGGATATTTCTGGACGCGCAGGCCGTGTACCGTGTGCTGGTTCGGCAACTCGAGGATCTTGTCGCATTTCATGACGTCGAGACGAATGCGGCAGACGCGCGTGTTGGCCTTGTCGTTGGCGTAGAGATAACGGCCGTCATAGGTGCCGTCCGTGAAGGACGGATGCGGATGGTGCAGGTCGCCGTTGAGATAGATGTCGCCCCGGTCCTTGAGAAACTCCTTGGTCTCGGGCAACAGGCCCTCGGTCAGCACCTTCCGGCTTTCGTTGGTCTGTCCCCAACCCGTGGCGCTGCAGCGGTTGAACACCGGAATGCGCATCATCTCACGCATCGACGGCGCGCCGACGATGCGAATCTCGCCAGTCTGGCCGCTGGAGAAGAAGACATAATATTCGTCGAGTTCTCCCGGCTTCACCTCGTAAGTGTTGCCCGCGGCCGACGTATCCTGCGCCGCAGCCGGCGTTGCTCCCAACCCGGCGAGTGTCAGCGCTCCGCCGACCCCGCTGGCTCCGGCGGCCGCGGCTACCGCAGTGGTGCCCAGCAACTGGCGCCTGTTCAATCCATGTTTGGTTTCTTCTTGCGACATATCGGTCTCCTATGATCGCCTGACTACGGCGTCGTCTCGACCCTGCCGGGCCGTTCGACGGGCACTCCCTTGTGGGAGATGACGGGTTTGGCGGGCTCTTTCCCTCGCATGGACGGGGAGGACAGCGCCGCGAACTTCTCGCGCTTCAACCGCACCTGGATCATGTGCGGGCAGCGGTGATCGTCGTGGTAGAGTTCCTGGCAATGCATGCAGTAGATGCATTCATTGACGTTGATCTGGCCCTCGGGATGGATCGACTGCACCGGACATTCGTTGGCGCAGCGTTGGCAGGGCGAGCCGCATTCGGGCCAGCGCTTCAGCCATTCGAACATCCGCATGCGGCCGGGAATGGCGAGCGCGGCGCCGAGTGGGCAGAGATAGCGGCAATAGAACCGCTCGATGAACAGCCCGGCCGCCAGAAGCGTCAGCGCGAAGATCACGAAGGGCCATTCGCGAGCGAACTTCAGGATGATCGCCGTCTTGAACGGCTCGACCTCGGCAAACATCTCCGCCAGCGCTACCGAATAGAGCGACAGGCCGAAAAGTCCCAGGAAGATGATGTATTTGATCGGCCACAGCCGCTCGTGCAGAGCCCAGGGAACCTTGATCTGCGGCACTTTCAGCCACTGCGCCAGATTGTTGGTGAGTTCCTGAAGGGCGCCGAACGGACACAGCCAGCCGCAGAAGGGTCCGCGCCCCCAGAACAGCAGCCCGGCCGCCAGCGTCGCCCACAGGATGAACACGAGCGGCGCGGAGAGAAAGAATTCCCAGTTGAAATCGGTCATCAGCGCGTTCGCGAAGGTCAAGACGTTGACCACCGACAATTGCGCGTTGGCATACCAGCCGAGCCAAACCAGGGTGAAAACGAGGTAGCCCCGCCGCACCCAAGTGTAGAGGACCGGACGCCTCACCAGCCAATCCTGGAAGAAGAAGATCGCCGTGAGAACGAGAAGCGCGACAGCGACGATGCCGATCGACACCGCATTCATCTGCCACATCCTGATCCAGAGAGGTTCGTCGTCGGCAAACGGCGACAATCCGGTGGTTTCGCCAGCCTTCGCCTGAACGGGGTCGGAGATTTCCGTTTGTGCTTTCGGTTCCGGAACCGGCGTCTTTACAACCGTCACATACTGGTCCGGCAGGGTGTAGCCCAGTTCGAAGGGAAGCACCGCCTTCTCTCGCGCGCCGAAGCTTCTCTGGACGAGCAACTGGAGTTCCCACGGCTCGGTAACGTCGAAGTTGAAATCATCAGGAACGAGGAACAGCGCGATTTCGCGCAGCTTCGGAGCACCCTTCGCGGCAAGGTCGCCCAGCCGCGTATGATTGCGGTCGCGGAACCGGACGCCCTGCCCGTTCTGGAGCAACTCGATCCGATCGAAGATACCGCCCCGCACATAGCCCGAGCCCTTGAAGGAATAGGCTCCGTCGCCAGCGACGACGATCGCCTGCTGGTCCGGCTTCAGTTTTTTCTGCAGCCGCTCGTAACCACGCTGCCCGAGGAGGCTGAGGCCGATCGACGGCACACTGACCGGCGCGACATGGAGTTCGATGAAGCGATCGGCGGGGTCTTTCGTCTCGGGCCGGTCCGCCGCCTGGCTCTGGCCCGCTTGCGCGAAGGCTTCAGAGACTTCGCCGACGGTGAGGCGAAGGCTTCTCACCGACCCATCGCCAACCAAAGCCTCCCAGTCGCGGATCTCGGATTTGGAGAGGTCGAGCGTCCTCTCCTCCGCTGCGGCTGCTGTGACCCCGGCCTCGGCGGCAGCTCCGCCGAGGCGGCCGCTGCGGATCAGCCGGACGGCGGATCGCACGACGCTGTCACCCATGACGAGCACGGTGACCGTTGCGCCGCTGACGATATCGACCTGCGGGGGGCGTTCGGACCCGGCCGCCACGCGGCCCATATCCCTGCCGATCAGCGAATTCAGCGACGCGATGACCTTGGCCTCTGGGATGCCGATCAAGACGATCGGCTCCTTGTGTTCGACGAGCTTGAAGCCCCGAATCACGCCCTGCCCGTCGATCCCCACAAGGATTTGGATCGGCTTGCCCGAATAGCCGATGGCGCTGGTGAAATCGGAATTGAGATAGACGTATCCAGCGATTTCATCGCCGCGGTAGACGGGCACAATCGGCGGATCGCTTTGAAGCTCGCCGAACCGGTCAGCGCCTTCGAAAATTTCGGCGGGTTTCGCTTTCGGAAGAAATTCCGCGAGCCGCCCTGCGGCGGACGCCTGAAACGAAATCGCCAGGAGCATGGCGAGCGCCGCGGTCGCCAAAAGGACAGCCGACCCGGCTCTGGCGATAAAGCCTCGGAACATGGGGAGATGGGCGCAGTTCAATGTGGACCTACCGGTTCCCTCAGGCGATTGGAGAGTTGCAGGGAAGTGTTATGGGGCGCCGAATCATCGGAGCGGCTCGAGACATCAGATCGGGATGGACCGTAGCGGCTTGCCGGCGGGCATCATTGATCTAGCGCAAACGCTTTGCTCGCATGAAATGCGACGCTGCCGGCGGCCATGCTGGGAGGACCTCAATTGCCGGATCGAAAGTTCGAGCCATTTGTTGCCGTGCAGTCCATGGGTGACTTGCTTTCCCTCGCCTATGCGATGGAGCGCGAGGCGATAGCCGGATATTCGGAATTGGCCGAACGGATGCGCCGGGAAAACCAGCCGTCACTCGCCGCCGTATTCGATCGACTCGTCGGGGAAGAGAGTCAGCATCTTGAAAACGTCATGCACTGGTCCGAGAGGATCGGCGCGACATCGCCGGATTTCTCGACGACCCACTGGGAACCGACCGAGACTTTCGACGACGAGGGAGCGGGAACTATCGCACCCGAGTTGCTGAGCGCCTACCGGGCGTTCTCGATGGCGGTTCGCAACGAGGAACGCGCTTTCGTTTTCTGGACCTATGTCGCGGCGCTCGCGCCTTCGGACGCATTGCGAGAGGCGGCGGAGCAGATGGCTAGGGAAGAGCTCGGTCACGTCGCGACGCTGCGGCGCGAACGAAGGCAGGCGTTCCACGCGCAAAGGGCGGCATCTTCCGCCGGGAAGGAGAATTGGAGCCTCGCCATCCTCGAACGGCGGCTGTCTGATCAACTCGCGAACGCGGCCGCGATCGCCGGCGATGATGGCGCTGAATCGTTGAACAAGCTGGCGCGCGAGGCAGGCGACCGCGCGGACGATCTTTCCCAAGCGCCCTTCGGCGACTCGCTGCTGTTGCAGCGGGCCCCCGCGGTGACCGCGGATCGGATGGCGCCGCTCTGCGAGCTGCTTCTGGACTGCTATCTCGACTTCGGCGACCGGTTGGCCGACGAAAAAGAGCGAAACCGGGCGCAGGAGTTTGCGGCGGGCGCCGTCCATTGTCTCTCGGCAATCCGCTCCGCCTCGGCATAGTCCCGATTGGCCTGAATGCGGAACGCTGGTCAACCGCTCTCTATGGTTTAACGCGTGATCTGGCGATAGATCGCCGGGAGCGCCACAGGCAGTCGAGACAGATTGGGGAAGATCGCGTAGGCGCCGCGGCCAAAGATGAATGGCACGTCGTCGCCGGCGTCCTCGTCAACCGTTACCCGGAAGATACGCAGGCTAGACATCCGAGCTTCTCGGATCGCCATCAGCGTATCCTCGATGCCGTAGCAACCTTCGTAACGATCGATGTCGTTGGGTTTGCCGTCGGTGATGGCCGGCAACAGGCGACGACATGTTCCGCGACTTCCGCGACGAGTTTCTGGATTTCGGCCGAGAATTCCCGTCGCGGCTTTGCCTGATCACGAAGTTTGCCAACGAGCGTCGGCGGCATCCGGTCATCCAGCCGACAGGGACGCCGCTGGCCGGTATGATCTCGACGGTCGAGCGCGGGAAGACCTCATGGATGAGATCGATGGCCTCGGCGGTGTCGTAGTTATCGTCGGGAGAATTCGGGTTTTCGGGAAACCCTTGTTTTGCTGGTCGGAGTGGCAGGATTCGAACCTGCGACCCCCTCGTCCCGAACGAGGTGCGCTACCAGGCTGCGCTACACTCCGTGTCCTGCGGCGCGGTATATAACGGGGCAGACCCGGCCCCGCAAGCGATCATTGCGATTTCATCGGAGCGATCGGCATTTGCGCTGGAGCGCTGCGGCGCGTGTGGACGCGCAGCGCATCTTCGCCATTACAGCAGCGTCAGCAGCCCGACGGAGATCGCCGGCACGTAGCTGATCACTAGCAGGCAGGCGATGATGACGAGAACGAAGGGCAACAGCCGTGGGACGATCTGCTCGAACGGGATGCCGGCGACCTGGCAGGCGGCGAAGAGATTGACCCCGAAGGGCGGCGTGATCATGCCGAGCGCGAGGTTGACGACCATGATCAGGCCGAAATGCACCGGATCGATGCCGAAGGAGATCGCGACAGGAGCGAGGATCGGCGCCAGGACGATGATCGCCGCCGAGGTCTCGATGAACATGCCGGCGACGAAGAGGAAGGCGTTGACCGCGAGCAAGAAGTAGAGCGGGTCTTCCATCACGCTGCCCAGCCACTCGCCGATCGCGGCCGGCACGCCGGCGCGGGTGATCAGAAACGAGAACAGGCCGGCGGCGGCGATCACGAACAGGATGATCGTCGAGGAGATCACCGAACGGTGCAGCACCGGCAGAAGATCGCGCGGGCTGATCGTGCGGTAGACCGCCATGCCGATGAACAACGCGTAGAACACCGCAATGACCGAGGCCTCGGTCGGCGTGAAGATGCCGTCATAGATGCCGCCGATGATGACGATCGGCATCAGCAGGGCGAGGAACGCCGCCTTCAGCGATTGCCAGAACGGCAGGCGGCCCTCGTGGTCGCGCTCGCCCCATTTGTTCTTGCGGCAATAGACGTAGACGAAAAGGATGAGGGCCAGCCCGATGAGCAACCCCGGTCCGAGGCCGGCGATGAACAGATCGCCGATCGAGACCTCGGCGCTGACGCCGTACAGAATCAGCGGGATAGACGGCGGGATGATGACGCCGAGTTCGGCCGACGTCGCCTGCAGCGCGGCGGCAAAGCCGGTCGGATAGCCGTGCTTGGTCATGGCCGGAATGACGATCGCGCCGATCGCGAAGGTCGTCGCGACCGAGGATCCCGAAACCGCCGCGAAAATCATGCAGGTCAGGACGCAGGAGCAGGCAAGCCCGCCCCGCACCCCGCCGACCATGGTCTTGGCGAATTCGACGAGGCGGCCGGAGATGCCGGCGGCCTCCATCAGATTGCCGGCAAGGATGAAGAACGGCACCGCCATCAGCGGGAAGGAGTCCAACTTGGTCATCAGCTGCTGGGCGACGACGAGCAGCGGCAGGCTGGTGAAAAAGACCAGGCCGCCGATCGAGGCGGCAGCGATCGCGATCGCGATCGGCAGGCCGAGCGCGAAGAAGCCGACGAGGGCGAGGAGCATGAAGCTGGACATCGATGCTCCTCAGACGTCGTGGGTGGCAGGGCCCTGCCGGTGAACCAGGGTGCCTGCCAGTTCCTCGAAGAGGCGCGCCAGCGTCGCGACGATCGACAGCGCCGCTCCGACCGGAATCGCCGCGTAGATGAAGCCAATGGATATCTTCTGGCCGAAGAACGGATCGCTGACGCCGGCGATCGTCTGCCGTGCGGTTCGCTCGGTCATCGCCCAGCCGTACCAGACCATGACTCCGAGAACGCCGAGCGTCAGGCCCGCGAGGAGAACGGCGAGAAATTTACGCGCCGACGGCGGCACGCGCGCGATCAAAAGGTCCACCGAAATCAGCGCGCCGGAGCGCAGGCAGGCGACCAGGCCGAGATAGACCATCCAGATCATCAGCGAGCGGGCCGTCACCTCGGACCAGGTGGACGGGCGCTCCAGCACGAAGCGGGTCAGAACCTGCCAGAAGGTGATCACCGACATGAGCGCGAGAAGCGCCATGGCTGTCCATAGCGACAGGCGCAGGACCCAGCGATCGATGGCGCGCAGGACAGTCAGCATCGATGGCCCTTGTTGCTGGTGTCGAAGACGACAGGGGCCGGGACGTCGCCGCCCGGCCCTGTCGTCGTCTTACGAGTGTGTCACTTGCCGGTGTCGCGGATGGCGTCCAGCTTGTCCTGGCCGAACTGCTCGGCGTATTTGGCCATCAGCGGCTCCAGCGCTTTCTCGAAGGCGGCGCGGTCGACGTCCTCGGTCACCTCCATGCCCGCCTCCTTCAGCGTGGCGACGCCCGAATCGGCGTCGGAGCGAACCTTCTCGCGCATCGCGGCGGCGCCCGCCTTGGCGGCTTCGCGGAAGGCCTCTTTCTCCTCGTCGCTCAAGCCGTCCCAGACCGTCGGCGACATCAGAAACAGAGCCGGCGAATAAACATGGTTGGTCAGCGAGAGGTACTTTTGAACCTCCGCGAACTTGGCCGAGAGAATCACCCCGATCGGGTTTTCCTGGCCGTCGACGGTACCCTGCTGGAGCGCGGTAAACAGCTCCGGGAAGGCCATCGGCGTCGGCAGCACGCCGAGTTCGGAGAAGGCCTCCATATGCACCTGGTTCTCCATAGTGCGGATCTTCAGGCCCTCGGCATCGGCGGGCTCCTTCACCGGCCGCTTGGAATTGGTCAAGTTGCGAAAGCCGTTCTCGCCCCAGGCGAGCGTGATCAGGCCGTTATCGGGGAACTTGTCCAGCAATGCCTGGCCGATCGGGCCATCGAGCACGGCATGGGCGTGATCGTAGTCGCGGAACAGGAACGGAATGTCGGTGATCAGTGTCTCCGGCACGAAATTGCCGACCGGACCGGTCGAAGTGATGACGAGGTCGACCGTGCCGAGCTGGGCTCCCTCGACCATCTCGCGCTCGCCGCCGAGGGCATTCGCCGGGAATTGCTTGATGGTGAACTTGCCGTCGGTGAGTTTTTCGAGTTCCTCGGCCATCGCCGTGGCGCCAACGCCATAATGCGAGGTTTCGGAGAGCGAATAGCCGAGCTTCAACTCGACGGCATTGGCCGCTGAAACGGTCCACCCGGCAAATAGCGCGGCGAGACCGGCAGCGGTGAGCGTTCTGATGGTCATGATTCCTCCCGACATGGCGGCAACCGTCGAAAAGGGCTCCTCCCTTGTCCGTAAGGCCGCATGATGAAGCGGATTTGCGGGAGAATGCCTTACCCTGTCAAGGCGATGCGCGGCGGCAGTTGCGGCGAAGGCAGCGTAAGCCGAGACGGATGGTGATGTCACGCAGCGCCGGCGCGGACGCAGTCGGCGCACAGGCCGCTGATTTCGATCGCGGTGCGCTGCGGGCAGAATCCCTCGGATTTGGCCCAGCCGCGCAGTCGCTTCTCGACCACCGCATCGGAAAACTCCCAAACCCGTGCGCAACGTCCGCAGATGCCGAAGGCGATCGTCGCGCTCTCGTGATGATCGTGGGGATGGGCGCAGGGCACGAACGCCTTGAGGCTATCGAGCCGGTGGACGAGTCCACGATCGAGAAGCGTATCGAGAGCGCGATAAACCTGCAGGGGCGCGCGAAATCCGTCGTCGCGGAGTCGGTCGAGGATCGTATAGGCGCTCAGCGGCTCGTCCGCCGCCTTCAGCGCGTCGAAGACGAGGCTCTGGTTGCGCGTCAGTTTCGGCGCGGCAATCATCGCGGTGCCTTTTCAGCAGGTTCGGCCCGGCGGTCGGCAAATGCCGGCATCGGCAGCAGGCTGACAAGGAACAGCGCGAGTGCGGCGACGACGATCGACGGGCCGGACGGCGTGTCGAAATTCAGCGAGGCGAAGAGGCCGCCGGTCGAGGCGACAGCGCCAATGAACGCAGCGAGGAGCGCCATCATCTCCGGGGTCGAAGCGAAGCGCCTGGCGGTCGCCGCCGGGATGATCAACAGCGCGGTGATCAGGAGAATGCCGACGATCTTCATGGCGATGGCGATGACCACCGCCATCAGCAGCATGAAAAGAAATCGTGAGCGTTCCGGCCGAAGCCCTTCGGCTTCGGCGAGTTCAGTGCTGACGGTGGCGGCGAGCAGCGGACGCCAAAGCACCGCCAATCCGGCGAGGACGAGGATGCCACCGCCGAAGATCGCGACAAGGTCGATGCGGGAGACTGCCAGGATGTCGCCGAACAGGAAACCCATCAGGTCGATCCGCACCCAGGTCATGAAGGCGATGAGGACCAGTCCCAGCGCCAGGGTCGAATGGGAAAGGATGCCGAGCAACGCGTCGGTCGACAGCGCGCCGCGCCGCTCGAGCAGCACGAGGGCCACGGCGACCACCGCGGCCACCGCGAAGACGCCGAGCATCAGATCGATCTCGAAGGCCGTCGACAGGGCCACGCCGAGCAGCGCCGAATGGGCCATCGTATCGCCGAAATAGGCCATGCGCCGCCAGACGACGAAGCAGCCGAGCGGGCCGGCGACCAGCGCGATGCCGATGCCGGCCAGAATGGCGCGGACGAAGAAATCATCGAACATCGGCTGGCTCCCGGTCCTTCGGACGATCGGAACGATGTTCGTCATGGTCATGACCGTGATCATGATCGTGCCCGTCATCGCCTTTCGGGGGGCTGCATTCGTCACCGATCGTGCCGTCGGCGAAACGCACCCGCCCATCCGGCAGATGGGTGTGATCGTGATCGTGCGAATAGATCGCCAGGGTCTCTGCCGCGCGCGGGCCGAACATGCGCTGATACGCCGGCGAATTGGCAACCGATTGCGGCGTTCCCTCGCAGCAGACATGGCCATTGAGACAGATCACCGTATCGGTCTTGGCCATCACCACATGCAGATCGTGCGAGATCAACAACACCGCGCAGCCTTCGGCATCACGGATATCGGAGATCAGGTCGTAAAGCGCGATCTCGCCGCTGAAATCGACGCCCTGGACCGGCTCGTCGAGGACAAGAAGATCGGGCTTGCGGATCATCGCGCGGGCGAGCAGCGCCCGCTGGAACTCGCCGCCGGACAGACGATGCACCTCGGCCTTGGCCAGATGGGCGATGCCGACGCGGTGCAGCGCCTCAGCGACCGCCGCGCGCGAAGCCCGCACGGTCAACGTCATCAGCCGCTCGACGCTGAGCGGCAGCGTCCAGTCGATACTCAACTGCTGCGGAACGTAGCCGACCGTCAGCCGGTTTGCCCGGCGGACCGTGCCCTCGTCGGGCTTCAATATCCCGATCGCGGTCTTGGCGGTCGTCGATTTACCCGAGCCGTTCGGACCGATCAGCGTGACGATCTCGCCCCGACGCAGCGTCAGGTCGACACCGCGCACGAGCCAGCGCCCGGAACGCCGCACGCCGACGCCGCGCATTGCGACGAGGACATTGTCTACGAGAGAAGAGGAAGAGGTCATTTGCTATCCGGACCATCGCTTGCGGCGGCATGTATGCATCGCTATAGCACATTCTTGTAATGACATAACATATCAATTTGGTGCCTATGGGCGCCGCGTCATTCAAAGCCGAAGGATTTGCGCATGCCGACGACCCGCTCGTTGCTCCTCGCCGCCGCGTTGTCTTTCCTGACTTCTTCCGCCCAGGCAGCCGACGCGGGCTCCGCCCCCGCCGTGGTCGCCTCGATCAAGCCGATCCATTCGCTCGTCGCCGGTGTCATGAAGGGTGTCAGCGAACCGATGCTGATCGTTCAGGGCGCCGGCTCGCCGCACACTTATCGGATGAAGCCGTCGGAGGCCGCGGCGCTCCAATCCGCCGATGTCGTCTTCTGGGCCGGCGCCTATCTGGAGGCGTTTCTGGTCAAGCCGCTCGCAACGCTCGGAGCGAACGCAAGAAACGTCAAGTTGGTCGATGCGCCGGGCGTCGAGAAATTGTCGCTGCGCGAGGGCGGGCCGTTCGAGGCCGACGCGCATGAGGACGAAAACGCCGGCCAGACCGCGAACGAAGACGATGGCGGCACCTTCGACACGCATGTCTGGCTCGACCCGGTCAACGCCAAGGCGATGGTGGGCGCGATCGAAGCGGCGCTCATCGCCGCCGACCCGGCCCATGCCGAGACCTACGCGGCCAACGCCGACAAGCTCGAGGCACGGCTGGACGGGCTGATCGCCAAGACCGAGGCCGACCTTGCCGGCGTGAAGGGCCGGCCCTTCATCGTCTTCCACGACGCCTATCAGTATTTCGAGCGCCGCTTCGCCATGCCGGCCGCCGGATCGATCACCGTCAGCCCGGAGACGCCCCCCGGCGCGCGGCGGATCGCCGAACTTCAGGCCAAGGTGAAGGCGGTCGGCGCGACCTGCGTCTTCGCCGAGCCGCAATTCGAGCCGGCGCTCGTCGATGTGGTCATCGAGGGCACCGAGGCGAAGGCGGGCGTGCTCGATCCGGAAGGCGCGGCGCTAAAGGATGGTCCGGAGCTCTATTTCGAACTGATCGGCAACCTCGCGACCGCGCTCAAAGACTGTCTTTCGCCGGAAAGTTGAGGCGGAACGCCGCAGCATTCCGTCCGCCACCGGGAAACTTCAGCCCTTGCCTCTGGTCGCAACAAAGGCCGCCAAGCGCTTGTCGAAAAAGGCGCCGACACCCTCGCGGGCATCGGCCGTCTCCCAAATATCGGCGAGGCGCCGGGCGGTGTCGGCGATGGTCGCCTCGTCGATGACCGGGCCAAGCGAGCGGGCGAGTGCCTTCGCCGCGGCCACGGCCGCCGGCGAACAGGCGAGATAGGGTTCGATTTCGGCCGCGACCGCCGCGTCGAGATCGTCAGCCGGTATCGCTTGGGCGAGAAGGCCGAGCGATACGGCCTCATCGGCGTCGAACAGCCGCGCCGACATGAAGACGCGGCGGGCGCGTCCCTCGCCCATCCGGGCCAGCACGTAAGGCGAGATCGTCGCCGGGATCAGGCCGAGTTTTGCCTCCGTAAAGGCAAAGCGCGCCGCATCGCTCGCGACCGCCACGTCGCAGACCGCGATCAGCCCGAGCCCACCGCCGAAGGCCTGGCCCTGGATGCGGCCGATCAGCGGCTTCGGCATCTCGTTGAGGGCTTTGAGCATCCGCGCCAGCGCCGTCGCCTCGGCAATGCGTTCCTCGCGGCTGGCCGCGAACTGCGCCTTCATCCAGGCAAGGTCCGCCCCGGCGGAAAAGCTCCGGCCTTCCCCGGTGAGGATGACGGCGCGCACGGTGGGGTCGGCGCCGAGCTCTTCGGCCGCCTGTGTCAGTTCGGCGATCATCGCGGCATTCATTGAATTGTGCTTGTCCGGCCGCGCCAGCGTCAGCGTTGCCACGCCGCGCGCATCCGTTTCGATGCGGATCGTCCCCGTCACTCGTCCCTCCCCGCCGTCCCGGCCGACCAATGCGTAGTCCCATTCCGTCGGCAGACTGCGCCACTGCTTACCCCGAATGCAGGAACTCTTGCCGGTCTCAACCGGACGATGAAAGTCCGGCGGCCCGGATCGGCTCCAACGCCGCCCCGTAGGCGGTCCCGAAGTTTTGCAACACGGTCTCCGCATCCTTCACCCAGGTCGCGGTCGCTTTCTCCACCCGAACCCGCAAGTTTTCATTCCAACCGGAACTGTCCTTACTTTTTTCTCGGTCGTACTCCTGTGAGAAGTGATTAATTTCGTTGTCGATCCGCAGCGCTAACCCAGCCATCGCCCATCGCGCTGTGAACATCGCCCCGTATCGTTTGTGCCATCCAAAAGAATTTACGCCGGCCGCAAGTGTCGCGGTTAGCAAACCAACCGCAACTGCAATCATCGGAGCGACATTCACCAATTGAAATATACCGGACAGGATTACGAAACCCGCGCCAAAGAGAGCTACCGCCATTGTCGCCCATGTCATTCCATTGAACCAACCGAGAGCCCATGCCGCGTCTGCGGGGAATGTCCCGGTCTCTGTTGAAACTCTGAAGTGGGCGGCGTTGCCCGCCTTGAGCCGTTAGGCTCGGGGTGCCGATTCCACTGAGGAGAGCAACGCCATGAAGAAAGA
>NZ_JAZHLK010000037.1:0-38177 GCF_036549515.1 Aurantimonas sp. E1-2-R+4
GTCGCCCACTGCTGCGCAGCTTGGAACAAGCTCGTCGATCAGCCCTGGAAAATCACGTCCATCGGAATGCGAGATTGGGCGCATGGGTCTTGATCAGCGCCCGTTGGTATTAGTGTCTAATTACTTATTTTTGGAATTGTCATGGCGGTTCGAAAACCCGCGCAGGAGCGCAAGGCCGAAATTTTGGAGGCGACCTTGCGGCTGGCGGACGAGCTCGGCCCCGACCGCCTCTCCACCGAGTCGATTGCCCGCGCGGTCGGACTGACCCAACCGGGAATTTTCCGGCACTTCCCGACCAAACAGGCGATCTGGGAAGCGGTCGCGGCGACGATCACCGACAAAATGGCCGCAGGCTGGCGAGTCGTCCTTGATCGTGGCGGCACGCCGATCGATCGCTTGCGTGGCTTGATCGGCGCCCAGTTGCGGCTGATCCAGGCGACCCCCGCGATTCCCGCCATCCTCTTTTCCAGGGAGCTGCACGCTGAGAATGATTTTCTGCGCAAGTCGGTGCTGGGCCTGATGAACCGGTTTCACGCGGCAATCGCCGGCGAAATCGCCAAGGCCCAGGACGAGCGGATGTTCCGGCGGGATCTCGATCCAGACGACGCCGCGTATCTGGTGCTCGGTCTTATCCAGGGACTGGCGGTTCGTTGGTCGCTGAGCGGGCGGTCCTTTCGATTGGCCGACGAAGGTATTAGGCTGCTCGAGGTTCAGATCGGGCTGTTCGCCATTCCCTCCCCGAACCCGACCATCAGCGAGCGGCCCGCATGAAGCGAAGCGGAAGCGGCGGCCTACGGCTTGGTCGGGGGCCTGATTTCCGACGGCGAACAGCGGAAAGGAGAGGATGGATGATGACCATGTGTCCCCTCGCACCGATCCGCATCGCAGCGGTCGCGACATGACTTCAGCACCGGGACGCGGCTTGGGGAAGCCTTGGACCGTCATGTTGCTGATCTTGCTGGTGGCGACCGGCTGTGCGTCGCGTCCTGACTCGCAGGTTCTCGCGGTGGTGCCGGCGAGCACCACCGCGATCGAGCAGGTGACCATCCAAATTGCCACGACGCGTCAACGGGACCCGTCGAACGGCAGCTATTCGGCCGACCGTTCTCCGACACTGAATTTCGAGCGCTTTACCATCTCCGCACCACCCGGCCACACGGTCACGGAGATCGAATGGCCGAAGGGAGCACCGGATTCGCAACGAAGCTTCGCGGTGACGGAACGGACCATCCTGCCGAAGCTCGAATTCAAGCCCCCGTCACGCGGAAGCGGCGGAACCGGATCAAGGCGCGATGTCGTCATCTTCGTCCATGGCTACAATTACAGCTTCGAGGAAGCGCTGTTCCGCCTGGCGCAACTCGCCATCGACGGCAAGCTGACGGAGATGCCGGTTCTCTTCGCCTGGCCTTCGGCGGCATCTGTGGCGGGCTACGTCGCCGACAAGGACGCCGTCACCTATTCGCGCGATGATCTCGTTCGCGTGCTGACGGATATCGCCAATGATCCGAAGGTCGGAAAGATTACCGTGTTCGCGCACAGCATGGGCGCCTGGCTCACGGCGGAGGCTCTGCGCCAGCTCCGGCTGACCGGCCAGGACGCGATCATCGAGCGGTTGAACGGCGTCGTGCTTGCCGCCCCCGACATCGATGTCGATGTCTTTCGTCGCCAGATGGACATCATCGGCCCTCTGGACCCGCCGATGACGCTGCTGGTTTCCAAGGACGATCGCGCCTTGATGGTCTCCAGCCGGATCGCCGGGTCCCGCGACCGGATCGGCACCCGCGACGTCAACGACCCGCAAGTCCAGGCGCTCGCTGGCGCCAACAACATCCGGCTGATCGACATATCCGAGGTCTCGGCTCTCGACGGAGCCAACCACAACCGGTTCGTCGGGCTGGTCACGGTGCTCCCGCGCCAGGGGAACGACGTGCGCACCGGCATCGCCCGGGCCGGCGCCTTCGTGCTCGAACCGATCAGCGCCACTCTCCTGCCGCCCCGGCCGTAAGGTGCCCCGACAGATGCTACCCTCTCTGCAGCGGCGCGAACTCCTCAGCGGTCAGCGTTTCCCGGGTGAGTAGCATCTTCGCCCCGGCGTCCAGATCGGAACGCTTCCCCTCGAGAATGTCCTTGGCGCGAACGCGCGCGCCCTCGACGATCTCCCGGACGGCCAGGTCGATCTCGCGCTCGGTGGCTTGCGAGGCCTCGAATGAGCGGGTCTGCGGCACGGCGAGAAACGCCTGGGCGGGCCGCGCATAGGTCCGTTCGCCGAGGCCGGAATCCATGCCGTACCGCGTCACCATTTCGATGGCGATGTCGGTCGCCTTCTGGAGATCGTCCGCGGCGCCGGTCGACACGTCGCCGTCGAAGATCAGATCTTCGGCGGCGCGCCCACCCATCAGAACGACGATCCGGTTCTTCAATTCGCTGGCGGCGAGCAGGAACCGATCCTCCGTCGGCCGCTGCATGGTATAGCCGAGGGCGCCGACGCCGCGCGGGATGATCGAGACCTTCTGAACCGGATCGACGCCCGGCAGATTGGCCGCGACCAGCCCATGGCCCATCTCGTGGTAGGCGACGCGGCGGCGCTCGCTCTCGCTCAGAACACGGCTCTTCTTCTCGATGCCGGCGACGATCCGCTCGATGGCGGTCGTAAAGTCGCCGAATGTTACCGAGACCCCGTCGCGGCGGGTTGCGGCGATCGCCGCCTCGTTGATCAGATTGGCAAGGTCGGCCCCGGTGAATCCGGTGGTCAGGCCAGCGACCTTGGCAAGGTCGACATCGTCATCGAGGATGATCTTGCCGGCATGCACCTTGAGGATGGCAAGGCGGCCCGCCTGGTCGGGCCGGTCGACCAGAACCTGGCGGTCGAAGCGACCGGCACGCAGCAGTGCGGGATCGAGGATTTCCGGCCGGTTGGTGGCGGCGAGCAGGATGACGCCGACACTCGGATCGAATCCGTCGAGTTCGGCGAGCAGCTGGTTGAGCGTCTGCTCCTTTTCGTCGAAGCCACCATAGCCACCCGCCGTACGGCTGCGGCCAAGAGCGTCGAGCTCGTCGATGAAGATGATCGACGGTGCGGCCTTGCGCGCCTGTTCGAACAGATCGCGGACCCGCGCCGCGCCGACGCCCACGAACATCTCGACAAACTCTGACCCCGAGATCGAGAAGAACGGCACCCCCGCCTCCCCCGCCACGGCGCGGGCCAGCAGCGTCTTTCCGGTGCCCGGTGGCCCGACGAGGAGGATGCCTTTGGGCACGCGCGCGCCCAGTCGGCCATAGGTCTTCGGGTCCTGGAGAAAGGAGACGACCTCCTGCAGTTCCGACTTGGCCTCGTCGACTCCGGCGACATTGGCGAAGGTCACCTTGGTGTCTTTCTCCACATAGACCTTGGCCCGCGACTTGCCGATCGACATGAGGCCGCCCAGGCCTTGCCCGCCGGCCATGCGACTGAAGAGGAACATCCAGATCACGTAGATGACGAAGAACGGCAGCACCCAGGCGAGCAGAGTTCCCGCGAAACCACTGGATGGCGCGCCGGTCACGGTGACCCCATGGGCGATGAGCTTGTCCGCCAGCCCGGTGTCGACGCGGTTGGTGATGAAGCGCGTCTTGCCGCTCGGCAAAGCCTCCTTCAGCGTTCCCTGGACGGTGTCGTCGCCGACGGTGACCTCCGCCACCCGGTCCTTGGACAAAAGCTCCTCGAACTGGCTGAACGGGATGGTTTCGATTTCGGAATAGGTTCCCCAGGCCCATTGCAGCAAGGTGAAGCCGAGTATCGCCGCGAGGACATACCAGATGATGATTGTCTGCTTTTGCGGCGGTGTCGGCGAATCCTTGGCCATGTGTGGCTCCGGTCAATCGAAAGACGCGGTCTTGACGGTCCACTTCCGACTGCATCAAGACGTGCGGGAAATGCGGCTGCGGCAAGACAAACGCATGAACATTACGGCGGTCGCCGCAGGGAAAACCCGCGACGACCGCTACCCTTGGCGGACCAGCCGGTCAGGCGGCCGTCACGGCGATCTTCTTTTCCTTGCTCGGCGGCCCCGGCCGTCTTCGGCAGCTTGACCGTCAGCATGCACTTCGTGAAACTCGCCGCAATATTGTCGGCGTCGGCCCCCCTCGGGAACACGGAAGGAGCGTGTGAAGGACCCGTAGCGGCGCTCGGAGAGGTAGTAGTCCTTTTCCTTAGCATGTCGCGATACCGTGCTGGTCCGCCGGAGCCGCTGAACGGGATGACCAAAGCCGGCGCATGCGGCTTCGGCATTGATCCTGATCAAGATTTTGCATCTTGGCGGCGCTTGATCCGGATCAAGCCGCGAAGGAGGCCTCATGCATCTAACCGTCACTCGCGCCGAGGGCGCGTCGAAGCGTCCGGATCACCACCCCTCGCGCCTTGTCGTCGGCCGCCTTCTCAAGCCGCTCGTTGATGTCGAGGAAAAGCTTCGATATGTCGTTGTGCCAGTCGAGATGAGCCAGCTTGCCCGGGTCGATGCGGCGCGGCGTGTCGGATTTCAGCGGGATGGCGGCTTCGGGCGTCAGCCTGAAGCCGTCGTCCAATCGCGGCACGAGGACCCGGTCTTGCGGAACCACCGCGCTCACACGCTGCTTCAGTCCCTCGATCGCCTCGACTTCCCCATGCACGAGGAAGAGGCCGGCCCCCACCGGACGCCGTTCCGACAGCCAGTCACAAAGCTCGGGTCCGTCGGCATGCCCGGAGTAGAGATCGATCTCGCGGATTTGTGCCCGCACGACGAACTCATCGCCTTGAATACGAACCTGGCGGGCCCCGTCCCTCAGGATCCGGCCCAGCGTGCCCTGGGCCTGGAAGCCGACGAACAACACCGTCGCTTCCGGCCGCCACAGCCAATTCTTCAGACGATGCCGGATGCGCCCGGCCTCGCACATTCCGCTGGCCGCGATCACGATATGGAATCCCTTCAACCTGTCCAGCGCCTTGCTCTCGTCGACTGACTGGGTGAAGCGGATGTTCGGTGCCCGCAAAGCGCGCGACAGAATATCGCCGTGCTCCAATTCCCCCGCATGGTCGTGGAAGACCCGGGTGGCACGGGTGGCGAGCGGCGAATCTATGACGATCGGAATCGCCGGCAGATCGCCGGTCTCGATGAGACGCTGCAGATCGACCAGGAGCTCCTGCGTCCGCTCGACCGCAAAGGACGGGATCAGGAGCGCCCCGCCCGGGTTGTTCGCCGCCCTCACCGCGTCTCGCAGCATCCGGCGACGATCGGCTTCCGACGCCCCGGCACGATCTTCGTCGCCGTAAGTGCTTTCGCAGATGACATAGTCGAAGCCGCTCGGCGCGTCCGGATCGGCTTGCAACAGCTTGTGAGCCGGGCCGAGGTCGCCGGAAAACAGCAGCCGCAGTGGTAGATCTCTGGAGCTGGAGATCTCGATTTCGATGGAGGCAGAGCCGAGAAGGTGCCCCGCGTTCCAATAACGCGCCCTGACGCCGGCCATCACATCGAACCATGCGTCGAACGCGACAGCCCGGAACTGGCTCAGGCATTGTGCGACGTCGGCGGCGTCATAGATCGGCGCCACGACCCTGCGACCGCGCCGCTTGTTGCGACGGTTGAGATGCGCGACTTCGGTATCCTGGATATAGGCCGAGTCGGGCAGCATGACGCTGCACAGATCCTGGGTGGCACGGCTGGCGAAGACAGGACCGGCGAACCCGTGCTTGGTGAGCTTCGGCAGCAGCCCGGAATGGTCGATGTGGGCGTGGGTCAGCAGCACCGCATCGACCTGCTTTGGCTCGAACGGGAAGGCGCGGTAGTTCAGCTCCTTTTCCGACTTCGACCCCTGGAACAGGCCGCAGTCGACCAAAAACCGGCCGCCGACAACCTCCAGTTCGAAACACGAGCCCGTGACGGCCTGTGCCGCTCCGTGGAACCGGATGATCGGCCCCGGGACCGTCTTGGCGCTGTCATGACTCATTGGAAACTCCAGCCGTTATCGTAAGAATTGGTTGCCGTCGGTCGCCGCGTTCAGGTCGGTGATCATCTCCCGGCAAGCTCAAGGCATCACGCCCCCGCTCACCGTTGGCTCACCGTTGGCTCGCCGCCGCGCCGCCTGCGAGCTCGATGATCTCCGCGGTGATCTGTTCCTGGCGAACATGTCGGAATGTCGCCCGCAAAGCGCCGATCTGCCGATCGATTTCGCGATGCGCCGCAGCCATCGCCGTCATCCGTGCCTGGTTTTCCGCAGCGAAGGCGTGCAGCGCAACCTCGCAGAACAGAGCATGCAAATATTCGGCGGTGAGATCGGCCAGGAGCTTGCGGGTCGGCAAATTAAGGATCGGCGGCTCCCTGTGCTCAACCCCCGCGAAGGTGGCAGGGTCCAGCGGCAGAAGAGGCCGACGAACGACCGTCGGCTCGGCCCCGACGGACCCATCGGCGAAGACCGCCGTCACCCGTTCGACCCCTCCTGCCCCGATCCTCTGGTAGAGCGCGTCGCAAATGTCGCTGGCGAGCTTCGGAATGCCGGAGGAATGGGAGGGCATCGCGCTGGTCCAGTCGGCCGCAATGCCTCGTTCGGCGGCATGGGATAATCCGCGCGTGCCGATAAGAAAGAGCACCGGCACCGGCACCTCGTCGGCGATCGTCGCCAACACGCGCTCGTTGAAGGCTCCGGCGAACCCCTGTTCGGCGCCAAAGACGACGAGCGCTGCCTTGCTCGTCCGCTCCGGTGGAGGCGGCGCCTCGGTGGAAACCTGGGCCAATATCTGAGCAAGCCCCGCGGCGATCGTCTGGGCGTAGGCGTCGACCGCGCTCAACTCGTCGCGCGCTTTCTGCACCCGAGCCCCGGCGATCCCACGCATGGCGTTGACCACGGTGCCAAGCTGGCGGATGCCCTCGATGCGGGCCGAGACATCTGCGAGCCGGTCGCTCATGACGGCCTCGCGGCAGTTTTCGGGGAATCGACCTCGCGCACGATTCTCCGCATGGTCTCGAGAAGCGCTTCGTGACCGTCGGAGTCCAGCATTCCGTTTTCCTCGATCTGCCGGACAGCATCCGGAGCGCCGTGGTCGAGCCCCGCCGCGACCGCGCGGCGAAGGTCCGGCACCCGCTCCAGCGGCAGCCCGTCGACGAGCCCTGTCTGCACGGCCCCGACCAACGCGACCTCCTCGGCAAGCCGAAGCGGGTGATACGGTCGCTGACTGAGGATCGCGCGGATCCGCGCCCCACGGGTCAACCGGTCGCGCACGCGCGCATCCGGCAGACCGCCGAAGCGGGTGAACATTTCCAGTTCGAGGAACTGGGCGTAATCGAGGCGCATCGTTTCCGCGGCCTCCCTGAGGGCGTGCGCTTGCGTCTTGCCGCCGACGCGGCTGACACTGGTGCCGACGTCGACAGCCGGCTTCTGGCCTTCGTTGAAGAGCCTGGTGTCGAGGACGATCTGCCCGTCGGTGATCGAGATCAGATTGGTTGGGATGTAGGCACTGAGATTGCCCGCGTCGGTTTCGGCGATCGGCAGCGCCGTGAGCGAACCACCGCCCCTGTCCTTCGACAGCATGGCGGCGCGTTCGAGCAGGCGAGCGTGGACGTAGAAGATATCGCCCGGATAGGCTTCCCGGCCAGGCGACTGGCGCGTCAGGAGCGCGATTTCGCGATGCGTGGCGGCGTGCTTGGAAAGATCGTCGATCACGACAAGCGCGTGCTGGCCACGATCGCGGAAATACTCGGCGATGGTAAAGCCGGCAAATGGCGCGATCCATTGCAAACCCGGCGAGGTTGCCGGCCCCGCCACCACGATGATCGTTCGCTCGGGTGCGCCGTGGGTCCGGATCGCGTCGATCGCCCGACGAACATTGGCGCTCTTTTGACCGACGGCGACATAGATCGAGATCATGTCGCTCGCCTTCTGGCTGATGATCATGTCGAGCGCCACCGTCGTCTTGCCGGTCGCGCGGTCGCCGATGATCAGCTCGCGCTGGCCGCGACCGAGGGCGAACAGCGTGTCGACAACGAGAATACCGGTCTGCACGGGCTGGGTCACGGCGGCGCGCTCGACGATCGCTGGAGCCGGACATTCAATCGGCTCGTTGCTCTCGGCCGAAACCGGGCCCTTGTCGTCCAGAGGGCGGCCGAGCGGATCGACGATCCGCCCAAGCAGTCCAGCCCCCACCGGCACGCGTACCACGTCGCCCGTGCCGGTAACGGTGTCGCCAGCTTGAACGCCGGCCACATCGTCGAGGAGCACGCAGCCGATACGATCCTCGTCCAGCACCTGGGCGAAACCGAACCGCCCATCCTTGAACGCGAGCAGTTCGTCCAGCCGCGCGTCGGGCAGGCCGGAGACCAAGGCAATGCCGTCGCCGACCTCCTCGACGCGGCCGATTTGCCGCGCCTCGGGACTCAGTGTGGCAGCGTCGAGACGCTGGCGCGCCCGCCGGCGCCACACTTCCGGCTCGAGTTCAGTCGCGGACGTCATGGGAAAGCTCCGTCAGGATGCGGTCGAGATCGGCGCGCCAGCTGTTGGTCACCAGGATATGCGATCCATGCAATTCAAGGCCGGCGATCAGCTTGGGATCCGCCTTGAAGTCGAGCCTCGGGCTGCCGCCCAGCGCGTCGACGAGACGCGTCCGGACGCGCTCCTTGTCTTCGTCCGCGAGAGGGCTGGCACTGACCGCCTCGAAGATCGCGCCGTCCCGTGCAAGGCTGTGACGGGCATGGTCGGGAAGACGGCCTATCTCCGCGACCAGCGAATCCAAAAATGCCTCCTGCAAAGCCTTGTCGTCCAATCGCGCCACCAGTCGCCGGGCGATGTCGACGGCGAGCCGGGAGGCCTGCTCGGCCCAATTCTCGCGATTCGCCTCCGTTTCCTTCTCGATTTCCGCTCTCGCCGTATCCCTCAGAACCTCCGCTTCCGCTTCGGCCTTTGCCAACACGCCCGCACGGACCTTTTCGGCGGCGACCTGTGCCTCCGCGACGATACGCGCCCGCTCCTCGGCAAAGCCCGCGCGCGTCGTCTCGATTTCGGCGAGCGCCGATCGCGCCTCGCTACGCTCGGCCTCCGCCTCGGCCAGAGACCCCGCCGCGGCCTTGCGCCGCGTCTCGATCATCGCCGCGAGCGGTCGCCAGAAGAAGCGCGCCAGGAGCCAGACCAGGATCAGGACGTTGACGGTCTGGATGCCCAACGTCCACCAGTCGATGCGCATGGGCAATCAGAGCAACAAGGGGTTGGCGAAAAGCAGAAGCAACGCCACGACCAGGCAATAGATCGCCATGGTCTCGATCATCGCCAGACCGACGAACAGCGTGCGGGAGATCGTCGCGGACGCTTCGGGCTGCCGGGCGATGGCGTCCATCGCCGCGGCGACCGAGCGCCCCTCGGCGAGCGCCGGTCCGATCGCCCCGAAGGAGACCGCGATCACCGCGCCCAGAATGCTTGCGAGCGCTAGCCAGTTCATTGTGTAGCCCTTTCCTTGGTCTTCGTGGGAGCCGGGCGTCCGTCGTTGACGGCTCCGGCGATGAACACCGTCGCGAGGACGGCGAAGATGTAGGCCTGGACGGCACCGGTCAGGAGATCGAGCGCCATCAACGGGATCGGGACGAGGAGCCCGGCCAGCGACAGGACGATGCCGATGACGAAAACCCCGCTCATGATGTTGCCGAAGAGGCGGACGAGCAGGGAGAAGGTGCGTGTGATGCTCTCGACGAAGTTGAGCGGGATCATCAGGACGCTCGGCGAGGCAAAGCTTTTGAGATAGCCACCGACGCCCCCCGCCCGGACGCCGAACCAGATCACCGCCAGGAAGACCAGCAGCGCCAACGCCGCGTCGGTTTCCAGATCGGCGGTCGGCGGCTCGACGCCTGGCACCAGCGAGGTCCAGTTAGCGAAGAGAATGAAGACGAAGAGCGTACCGATGAAGGCGCGGTAGTCAGCGGGCTCCGCCTGCATTGTTTCGCGGATTTGCCCGTCGACCGTCTCGACGACGAGTTCCAGCGCCGCCTGAAGCGACGACGGCACGAGCGACAGACGACGAGACACCGCCATGCCACCGGCGGCGAGCAGCACCATCAACGCCCAGGTTACGAGGATCGGCTCGGTGATCGGGACCGGGCCAAGCTGGAACATCGCTTCGGTGGTCAGCGGCGAGTTCATTCGGCAAGCCTTCCGACACGGCGCATGACGAAGGCGCGGCCGCCGAGCAAGCCGAGCGTCACCGCGAACAGGGCCGGCGCGCCTTGGAGGCTGGCGAGCGTAAGCGCTCCGACAAGCAGTGCGAATCGCGCGATCGCCACGGTCGCGGTCCGCCAAGGTGACGTACCGCTCGCGAGCCGCTGTGCCTGGTACCAGAGGGCCGAGAAGTGGGCCAAGCCGAGGGCAAGGCCCGCCGCGAGGAAGCCGAAAAGCACCATCGGCGTTCGCCAGTCCATCGCCTGGGCGGCATCGATCAGGGTCATTGCCCATTCATCCATTTCCAGGCCGACCAGCAGCCGATCGCAAGGCCGATCATCAGCAACGCCCCGGTGATCGTCAGTCCCGACTCGAACATCCGGTCGAGCCAGCGACCCACGAAGAGGCCGATGAGGGTCGGCACCACGATGATCCAGCCGAGAACGCCGATCTGCGCCAGCCGCTTCGCCACCGTCGGCTCGCCCTCCCGCAGCCATTGGCGGTGGCGCTCGCCTCTGATTCGGACGGTCTCAGCCAGATGATTGACCTTCTCCGTCTCGACTGGCTTGTCCTGCTCATCGCGCCGCACGTTCATGACGCGCCTCCCGGCAAGGACGCCGCGCCGGGCCGCAGATGCCGCATGATTTGCCGGATGGCCGCGAGCTGCAGACGCGTGCTGTCGACAAACTCCTCACGTTGCGTCTCGAGGTCGGTCTCGAACTTCTTGAGAACCGTATCGTGCAGGGTCGTCAGATCGTCACCCGGGATCGCCTCGCGCGTCGCGATCGTGACCTCGCGGCCACCGTTGACGGTGAGAACGCCACGGCGCACCGCGCAGTGATGACGGCGTTCGTCTGCGTCGGTCCAACTGACGACGGAAATAGCGAGGACAGTGAGAAAATCCGCATGGCCCGGCATGATGCCGAAGCTGCCACTCGCATCCTCCGCGCGGATCGACAGGACATTGTCGTTATGGACGACGACCACCAGTGGGCTGACGATACGCAGTCTCATGAGACCCGCTCCTCGCTCTTGCTCCTGGCCGCCGCTTCCTTCTGCCGGGCGTCGTCCAGCGTGCCGACCATGTAGAGGGAATCCTCCGCCCAATCGTCGGCCTCTCCCTCCAGGATCGCTTTGACGCCCAGAAGCGTATCGGCGCGGCGGACGCTCCTGCCGGGCATGCCGGTGAAGGCTTCGGTCACGACGAAGGGTTGGCTGAGGAAACGTTGCAGGCGCCGCGCCCGTCGCACGATCTGCCGGTCCCCGGGACCCAGTTCCTCAGTACCGAGAAGCGCGATGATATCCTGGAGCTCCTTGAACCGCGCGAGGGCCTGACGCGCCTGTTCGGCCAAAGCGTAGTGCTCTTCGCCAACGATCGCGGGATCGAGGAGAACCGAAGACGAGGCGAGCGGGTCGACGGCCGGATAGAAGCCTTCGGCGGCGAGCGTGCGCGACAGTACGATCACGCTGTCCATATGCGTGGAGATCGCCGTGACCGCCGGGTCGGTGAAGTCGTCGGCTGGAACGTAGACCGCCTGAATAGCGGTTACCGCGGCGCCGGCGACCGAAGCGATCCGCTCCTCGAGCGAGGCCACCTCGCTCGCCAGCGTCGGCTGATAGCCAACCCGCGACGGCAGTCGGCCGAGAAGGCCGGAGACCTCGCTGCCCGCCTGTAGAAACCGGAAGACGTTATCCATCAGGAGGAGGACGTTCTTGTGCTCTCTGTCGCGGAAGTCCTCGGCAATCGTCAGCGCCGTCAGCGGCACGCGCCAACGGGCGCCCGGCGGCTCGTTCATCTGGCCGTAGACGAGGACGGTCCGCGGCAGGACGCCCGATCGGCGCATTTCGGCGAGGAGTTCATGCCCCTCGCGCGATCGTTCGCCGATACCCGCGAACACCGAAATACCTCGGTACTTCTTCACCATCGCGTGGATCAACTCGGTGACAAGAACCGTCTTGCCAACACCCGCCCCACCGAACATCGCCGCCTTGCCCCCATGCGCCAGCGGCGCCAGGAAATCGACGACCTTGATGCCAGTCTCGAACAGATTGCTGCCGGAATCGGCCTCCGCGGCGAGCGCCGGCGGTGGATTGTGGATGCCGCGCCGTTTCGTGTCCAAAGGCAGGGCGGGACCTCGATCACGCGCGATACCGACGACGTCGAGGAGGCGCCCGAGCACCGCATCGCCGACCGGGACGGAAATCGGCCCTCCGGTCGCGCGGACGGGAACGTTGCGTTGCAGGCCGGCGGTCGCCTGCAGAGCGATAGCACGAACCGTGCCACGATCGACATGGCTGTGAACTTCCAGGATCAGCGGCTCGCCGCCATCGCGTTCCACAAGGAGGGCGCTGTCGATCGGCGGCATTTTCGCCTTCGGGAAGCGCACGTCGACGATGGCGCCGCGAACCGCAATCACCGTGCCTGTCGCTTCTTCATCCCGCATCGCGGCCTCGCAATCCTGGGGCGGCGGCTATCCCAGCGCGGCGCATACGCGTCCGCAGGGTCGGACCCCATCGAGAGGCACTCTAGGCTAAAGTGCACCACCGGCCTTTGACTCCGATCAACGATTGCGCCGCCCGCTTCGGCGACGCCGTGCCGCAAGACACACGCGCCTCGCTCCCGGAATCGAGGGCGCGGCGCCCGTTACCCGCAGCGATCTGCCTAAGCGATCACAGCTTCGATCGGACGCAATCGTACGACGACGCGGTGTTCCGCTCCGTCTTCAGGGAACGCGACGCAATCGCCCTTGATGCGCGCGCCGTTGACCGAGACCTCGACCTGTCCGGTGCCGAGATGGTCGGGATCCGTGATGCTGATCACCAAACTCCCGGAAGGTCCCTTCACCCTGACTTCGGCTCCGCCCCAAGCCTTCGGCAGGCGCGGAGCGATTTGCACGCCGCCTTGCTGAAGGCTGACGCCGAGAATGCCTTCGACGGCGAGTTGCCATGTCCAGCCTGCGGCGCCGGTGTACCAGGTCCAGCCCGCCTCACCGATTCCAGGCTCGGAGCCACGCACGTCGCCCGGCAGGACATAGGGCTCGGCGCCGTATAGCTCCGCGCCAGCGCGGCTGGCGGTGCGGCGGATCGGGTTGATCAGGTCGAAGATCTGGTAAGCCCGGTCGCCGTCGCCGAGCCGCGCATGGGCCAGTCCCAGCCAGGCCGCCGCATGGGTGTACTGGCCGCCGTTTTCGCGCACGCCCGGCGGATAGGCACGAATATAACCCGGGTCGCGTGGTGTGCGATCGAAGGGTGGGGTGAGCAAGCGGACCAGCCGTGTTTCAGGATCAACGAGCCGCGCGGTCGCGGCAGCAACCGCCGCCGCGGTCCGTGTCGGTGATGGCCCGCCGGCCAGCGCCGCCCAGGATTGCGATATGCTGTCGATCTGGCATTCGTCGTTATCCTTCGAGCCCCAGGGCAGACCGTCGTCGGCGAAGGCCCGCGCGTACCACGCGCCATCCCACCCGGCCGTATCGGCGGCCATGCGCAGATCGCCTGCGCGCGCCTTCCACAATTCGTCCAGATCCTCGCGCCCGACCACCCGAGCAAGCTCCGAAAATGCGTCGGCGCAGACGGCGGCGAACCAGGCGAGCCATACGCTTTCACCGCGTCCCTCCCTGCCGACCCGATCCATTCCATCGTTCCAGTCGCCTGTCCCCATGAGCGGCAGTCCGTGAGCACCAGCGGTGACTCCGCGCGCCAAGGCCCGTCGACAATGTTCGAACAGCGTCGCGCGCACGGAACCCGACTCGAAGAGAGCGTAACGATCCTCCTCGTCGTCCCCGAGCGGAGCGGCGGACAGGAACGCAACCTCTTCGGACAGTATCGCGGTGTCGCCGGTGGCCCCGACATAGCGGCCCGTCGCATAGACCAACCACAAAAGGTCATCCGAGCAGTGCGTGCGCACCCCGCGGCCGGCCGGCGGATGCCACCAGTGCAGCACATCGCCCTCCTCGAACTGCCGTGCCGCGCACTCGAGGATGTGGGCTCGCACGCGCTGCGGCTCGGCGAACAGGAGCGCCATCATGTCCTGAAGCTGGTCGCGGAATCCGAAAGCACCGCCGGCCTGATGAAAGCCGGCGCGCGCGAAAATCCGCGAAGCGAGGGTCTGGTTGACCAGCCAGCGGTTGACCAGAAGATCGAAGGCCGGGTCCGGTGTGGTCACCGTGATGGCGCCAACTCGCCGCTCCCAGATCGCCTGGTTTGCGGCCAGCGTCATCTTGGCCGTGCCGACGTCGGCCCAATGCGCGGCCAGCCGTGCCGCGTCGGTGGGGTCGTTCCCTTCGCCAAGCACGAAGACAACCTCCTCCGTCGCGCCGGGCGCGAGGTCGATGTGGACCTGAAACGCCGCGCAGGGGTCGGCGATGCTATCGAGCACGCCATCAAGGCTCCACGCGAGGAGTCCGGCGGGTTGGGCTGAATCGCCCTGCCGGCCGAAAAACGTCGTGCGGTTGCATGTCAGGCTATGAGGCGGACGGCTTGCGGCCAGAAACGCCGTACGGTCGCCAAATTCCGGATTCCATCCGTTGCGGGCGATCAGCGCCCGGCTCTCGACATCATAGCCGCAGGCCACGTGAGGCCGTGCCATGCTGCCCAGCGCTCCCAGGAGCCATTCGGCGTAGTAGGTGGCGGTGAACCGGCGACCGCGCGGGCCCGGATTGGACAGGCTGAGAAGCGCCAATTTTACGGAGGCGTCAGGCGGAACGAAGACGGTGAGACGCTGCTCCAGCCCTTCTCCATTGCGTTGCCAGGTCGTGGCTCCGGGGCTGTGACGGATCTGGCAGGTCGTTTCGCCGCCGGAGGGCAGCGGCGTCGGCGTCCATATCCGGGCGGTCTCCTCGTCGCGCAGGTAGAGTGCCTCCGCCTGCGGATCGACCAAGGGATCGTTCGACCAGGGCGTCAGCCGATGCTCGCCGCTGTTGATGCACCAGGTGAAACCCAGTCCGGACTCCGACACGATCGTCCCGAAGCGCTCGTTGGCCAAGACGTTGCACCAGGGCGCCGGTGTCTTGCGGCCACCTTCGAGATGGATCACGTAATCGCCATTGGCCGGTGAGAAGCCGCCATAGGAGTTGTCGAATAGGATATCTGGCGGACGTGAGAGCTCGGCGACGGGCGTCGGTTCGGGCGGCGACGGTCCGACGGGTTGGAAGTGGGGTGGTCCGATACGCACCGGGCGCGGAGCGGTGACCGCGTTGGTGAGGGACGTCGCCGCACCGTCGAGCGACAACCGTGCCGAAGCGGTGAGAGCGAGCCTCTCCCCCGCTCCGAACTGATCCGCCGCCAGGAGATGAACGCCTCCCGATCCGCCCAAGCCTTCGGGGACACGCGCTTCGCGGAGTGTGGAAAACAACAGTTCGCGGGTCGGCTCCTGATAGCCCGAAGCGCCTTCGCGCAGGATGACGATATCCGCGCGAAGGCCCCGCCGCAGCCACCACTGATGCGCCCGGACCACGCTTGGGAGCAGTTGCGCATGCAAATCATCGGCAACCCGCACCAGGACAATTGGCAAATCACCGGAAAGGCCCATGCTCCAGAGCTGCGCCTGCGCGGGAAGGCCCATTTGTGACGCGGCGACCGATAGGTGCGCCGGCAACCGTGGGAAGACGAGGTCGCGACACAGCGCCTGCGCCTCGGCCAGCGCCCGCGTATCCATGCCGAGACGCCGCGCCTCGATCGCCGCGGATCGCAATGCGTCCTCCATCGCCCAGTCGAGCGCCGGCACGGTTGCATAGCGTTCGGCGATCTCGAGCGCCGTCTCACGCGAGCCGGCGGCGGTCGTCACGAAGGCGAGTTGCGCCCGGGCGCCAGGAGCAAGGCGGATTCGAGCGCGGAGCGCCATGACCGGATCGAGCGTCCATCCGGCGCGCCCGGCCAGCACGCCGGTTGCACCTGGCGGGTGCTCCGCGATGCCATGGCGGCCCAAGAAGGCACGACGGTCGGTCTCGAAACCGGCCGGCATCACCGCCGAATCCTGAGCCACCAGGCGATGAACGAGAACGGGGGGCCTCTCCGTGGGGCGCTGGGTGCGACGGGTGAAGACGAGCGCACCGTGCTCGGCAATCCGCTCGCTGTGGACAAACAGCTTGCTGAACGCCGGATGCCGCTCTTGGGCCGCAGCCGGCGCGAGCACCACTTCGGCGTAGCTGGTCAGGTCGATCTCGCGGGTCCGGCCGCTCTCATTGAGGAGAGTGAAGCGGCGGATCTCCACATCGTCACCGGGCGCGATAGCGATTTCGAGACGGGTCGACAACGCGTCCCCGCGTTCATGGAACTCAACCTTGTGAGCGTAAAAGCTTGCCTCTGTCGAAAGATCCCCGGCACGTCCACCAAGCGACCATACCGCGCCGCTTTCCGGCTCGCTGAGATAGAGCCGCGCGTCGCCTGCACGGCAGACGGGGTCTCCCGTCCACCGTGTCAGAGCCTGGCCGCGCCACCAAAGCGCGCCGCCGCCAGCACTGGTGATCCAGGATGCGAGGCTTCCGTTACCAATGACGTGCACTTGCGGAGTGGGCTCATCAGGCGCGGTCCAACCATGCAGAGTCGGGGTCGGCGTTCGTGCCAAGTCAGGCGTGGCGTCTTCCGCATCGGTGGCCTGCTCAGGCGGGAACTCCCAGGGCACACGTTCCTGCAGCAGCAGTTCGGTTGCGCGCATGTGGGGCTCCCGGCCAAAACGCTTGACGAGGATATTGTCGTTCAGAGCGTTGCCGATAGCGGCGGCGATCATCCCCTGATGATGCGCCATATAAGCGCGAACAGGCGTGAAGCCGCCTTGGGCCGGACGTCGGTCCGGCGTGAAATCCGCCGCTTCGAAAAACCCGTACTGGCCACATAGGCCGAGCTTTTCCAACCGTCGGAGATTGGCAACGGCCGCGACCGGTGCCACGGCCAGCGCCAGCGCGCTGGCGTAGGGCGCGACCACGTAATCCGCGGATAGCCCGCGCTTCAATCCGAGACCCGGCACCCCGAATGCCTGATACTGGTAGCGATGCGCGGCATCGCGGGAGGCAAAGCCGGACTCCGATACTCCCCAGGGCAGGCCGAGCCTATCGCCATACTGCCGTTGCGCGGAAACCGCGGCACGTTCGCTCTGCCCCAGAAGTCGCCCGGCATCGCTCGGCAGCAACAGCGCCGGCATGAGATATTCGAACATGGAGCCGTTCCAGGAGAGCGCCGCCAATGCACCGCCGGCCTGGGTGATCGGCCGTCCCAGGTGGAACCAGTGATCCACCGGCACGTCGCGCTTGGCGATCGCAAAATAGCTCGCCAGCCGCGCCTCACTGGCCAGCAGGTCGTAATGATGCTGATCCAGCCGGTCGGAGCCGAGATTGTAGCCAATCAAGAAGGTGCGGGTCTCGCTGTCAAAAAGGATGCGAAAGTCCATTCCGAACGCCCGCTCGCCGGCACGCCGGGCGATGCTCTCGAGATTCTCCCGCAGGGCATTGCGAGCGGTTTCTCCATGTTCGAGCGCGATGGTCATCTCGCGGAGCCAGTGCCGGGTCGCGTCGTCGGCTGCCCCCAGACTCGATAGGGCGGCGCGCGCGCGACCGAGCTGTTCGATACTACCGTCGAGAGGATCGGTGGCGACCGGCAGCGTGGCGAAGACTTCGGCGAGCCCACCGAGGCCCGGCGGGGAAGCGTCAGCGAGCGGATGCCACGGCTCAAGGGCGTCGAGGTCGCGTCGCATATTCAAAAGATGATGGTCGGCTCGCTCCAGCCAGGCGTGGATTGGATGCGGGTCGATCTGTTCGACGGTATCGAGAGCGCCGGCGACAAGTGTCTGAATCTTCTTCCAGTCCCCTATGGCGATTTGGGCCAGCGCGGCTCGCCAGTTTGCCGGCGCGGCCTGGACCGCAGGGAGACGTTCGAGAAGAGCGTCGATCGGCTCGAAAACGTCATGGCGCTGTTGGATGGACAGCGCGCCCAGAGCTTCGCGCAGCAGACGCAGTTCGTCGTCGAGACCCTCCCATTGGGAAGCAGACATCGCCGATCCCCCGGCATATTCGCGGCAGCCCTCGCGCAGGGTGAGCAGGCTCACGGCAAGATTGCCGCTGTCGACCGTGGAAACGTAGCGCGGTTCAAGGGATTTGAGGGTCTTCGTCTCGAACCAGTTGAGCGTATGACCACGATAGGTCTCGAGCCGCTCGAGCGAATCCAGCGCATAGGTCATCCGCGCTGCGAGGTCGAAGAGGCCGATGTGACCGAGGTCGCAAGCCGTCAGCGAGGACAGGAACAGCATGCCGACGTTGGTGGGAGAGGTTCGGTGCGCGGTCTCTTCCTGGGGGTTGGTTTGATGATTGTCGGGAGGTAGCCAATTATCATCGGGTCCGGCGAAGGTTTCGAAATAGAGCCACGTCCGCCGTGCGACGTGACGCAAATATGTCCGATCCTCCGCGCCAAGCTTTTCCTTGAAAAAGCTGATCGGTTTGCTGATAGCGCCGGCGATCAGGGGTGAGACGAACCAGACCAGGAGCAGCGGCGCGGCGCCCGGCAAGCTGGCGGGATCGACCGTGGCCAGCAGCAGGGCGAGAATGCCGGCGAGAGTCGGCGCCGCCGCCATCTCGATCCATATCCCCGTTCGCCCCTCCGCGACCCGCGCGGCCGAATGGGCCGCCGACGTCCATTGCAACAAGCGTCGCCGCGAGACGAAGACACGCCATACGGTCTGCACGATCGCTGCCATGGCAAGCACGGCTTCATACGCCATGAAAACGATCGCGAGCAGCCAGCGACCACCATGATCGGCCAATTGCCGCAGCATGCTCCGGGCGGCGCCGCGGCGCCGTCCGCGCGCCAGATTGGTCACGAGGTCGGTGAACAGGTAGGCGCCGGGGGCGGCAACCGTCAACATCGTCCAGATCAGCGCCTCGCCCGGCAGTATCAGCCATCCCGCCGTCGCGAACGCCACCAGCGCCGGTGGGATCAGGCTGCGGCGCAGATTGTCGATGATCTTCCAGCGATCCAGCGCCGACAGCCGATTGGCCACGCGCGCGCCGCCGCGTATGGGCGCCGACCGACCGAGCCAGGGCAGGAGCTGCCAGTCGCCTCGGATCCAGCGGTAAGCCCGGCGGGCATAGGCGAGATAATTCGGCGGGAAGTCCTCGTAAAAGACGATGTCGCTCGCCAGTGCCGCGCGACCGTGCAGACCCTCGAACAGATCGTGGCTGACAAGCGCGTTTTCCGGAACGTTCTGGGGCAGGCATTTGTGGAAGGCGAAGGCATCGTAAGCGCCCTTGCCTGTGAATATGCCCTCGCCGAACAGGTCCTGATAGACGTCCGAAACCGCGCGGCTGTAGATGTCGATCGCCGTGTCGCCGGTATAGAGCCGAGTGAACAGCGATCCTTGGCCGGCTTCGGGGGAGATTTCGACGCGCGGTTGGATAAAGGTGTAGCCAAGGGAGGCCTTGCCAGTCTCGGGATCGAATTCAACACGATTGAGGGGGTGAGCCAGCGTCCCGATAAGCCGATTGATGGCGCCTGGTGGCGCTGTGGTGTCGGCGTCCAGCGTGACGACAAAATGGGCCCGACACAGTGTGTCGCAAGCGCCCTCCTGCACGGCGAAGGCCTCGGGCATATGACCGAGGATGAAAGCGGTGAACTCTTCGAGCTTGCCGCGCTTTCGCTCCCAGCCCATCCAGCATCCCTCGGACTCATTCCAACGGCGCTCCCGGTGAAGCAGCGAAAACGGCGCGTGATCAGCATAGCGCGCATTCAGGCGCCGGACCCCCTCGACCAGCGCCGTCTCGATCAGAGCATCCTCTGGGAGCCGCTCCGAATCCGCGTCGGCCAGATCGCTCAACAGGGCCAGATGGATGAACGGATCCGGGTTTGACAGCCAATGGGCCTCGAGCCGCTCGATCAGTGCTCCGACCTCCTCGGCTCGGCGCAAGATCACCGGCATCACCACAGCCGTTTCGCAGCCCTTGTCGAGACCGCGCTCGACGTTCAGCTTCGGCAACCCCCAAGGGGGCAGGAACTGCGTGACAATCCACTGGGTCAGCGTGATGCTGATGATCGATGCGGGCATCAGCGACAGGACGATCCCGACAGCCCAGGCGATCGCCCCCGCGCCAAGCGAGGCCAGCACCCAGACGGGAACCGCGAGCGCGGCGAGGCCGAAACCTGTCAGAGCGCCGACGTAGAACCAGCCCGGATGACCGCTCACGGCGCGACGCAGAGCGGCGCCAAGCGCTGGGCGGAAGCCAACCGTCCGCTCCAGTTCCTTCCTGCCTTCGGCGATTAGCCAGCAACCAACGTGGCCGCGCCGCGATGTCCCGGCATGAGCGCGCGTCAGCCTTATCGCGCTCTCGGCGACATTCCATTCGAGGGCCCCTGCGCCAGCGGCGATGTCCTCGACCGCCTTGCGGTATCGGTCACGGGTGTCGAAATCCATTGCCTGATAGACGCCGGCGGGGTCGTTCCGCAGGATCGCCTCAACCCGACTGACCTGATCGAAGAAGGCCTTCCACGACGTGTTCGATACCGCCATGAGCGCGGAGATTGCGCGCGAAACGCTTTCGGTCGGATCGACGGATTCGTGCGGCCCCAATCCCGGCGTCGGCGCGAATGGCGGGGCAAGATCCGGCACGAGTTCGGAAAATGCGAGAACCAGCGTTTCCAGGCAGGCGAGCCGCAGCATCGCAGGAAATGCCCAGAGTTCGGCGATCGTGAGCGGCCCATCCTTTTGATAGGCGTTGACGAACTCGGCTGTACCAGCGAGGCCGATTTGCATATGCGCCACGTCGAGCATGCCGTGGGCCAGTGCCAAGACCCGCGGCATGCCCGCGTATTCGGGCGCGGCAAGACGCGAAAGTCGCCGGTAGAAGGCCGCGGGCATATCCTCGCGCACTTGGCGGACCGCGCGGCGAACATGAAACTCGTTGTCGAGAAGCCACTCGGAGGCCTTGGCCGCATGATGCGGCGGCTCGACACAAGACTGGCGGGCGCGATCCAGCCAGGGAATGATTTGGGAAAGCCTGCGCCATGACGGCGCCGGCTCGGGCTGGCCCGGGTTGATGTCGTGCCGTGCCCTGAGGGCGATGGCAGCCAGCACCGGCACCCTGTCTGGCGGGTCTGCGCTCTCCGGTAGCGGCGCGACGGTCACATCAGCGCTCGACTCGGCAACCTCGCGGGCTGCGCGTCACCGCCACATTGCGAAGCCCGGCGCCTCATCCATTCATGACCTCGCACCAAAAGAATAGGTATGTCGGCATGATTGATCAGATATTCCGCGACGCTCCCTACCGAGATGTCGGGATGTCCGCTCGCCCCAGTGGAGGACAGAACGATAATGTCCGCTTGGTCTTCAACAGCGGCGACTGCAAGAGCATGTCGGGCGTCCCCGCTGGCGATGAGCCGCGTTCGTGAGCAGGATTCGGCGAGCGGCAATCGCGCACGCACCTTCGTGATATATTGCTCCGCAACGCGCTCATTGCGCCGGCGCAGTTGATCTCGTAAGGCGCGGGCTTCGGCTTCGAGCGGGCCGATTTCAGTCAAGTCGACGTTCGGTGCCGCGTGGACGAGTAAAATCTCGGCGTCGTGCGCCGCCGCAAGGCCAACGGCGATCGGCAAGGAGGATTCCGCCCTCGGTGATCCATCGAGCGGCGTCATTACCCGGCGATAGCGGATCGCATCCTCGCCGGCCTCGACCGACGGGGCCAGTAGAACCGAACCTTCGACCGCTTCAGCGACGCGGCGCGCTGTCCCGCCCAGTCCTGGGAAAGGCCAGTTGCTACTGCCGCTCACGCCCAGGACCGTCAGATCGACGCCGTGATCGCGGACCCAGGCGCAGATGCATTCGGCCGCCGGGCCATCGATCAGAACGATTTCGGCGTCGATGCCGTCAAACCTGGACATCCGGTCGCGCAACGCGGCCTCCACGTCGCGGTGGCGCAGCGTCCATTCGACAGGATCGGTCGGCACCGTGCCGCTGCCCGACGGTTCGAGAACATGCAGAACGGTCAGTCTTGCGTTCATCATCGAGGCGACAGCCGATGCGTGTGCCAAGACCGCGTGTGAAAACGGCGACATGTCCAGACAGGCCAGAACGTGTCGAAAGACCGGCTCGCCGGCCTGCGGGTATGGCAGAGCCGGTTCACAAGTGGCCGCTGCCGGACGTTCAACTTCGGACATGATACGCTCCTCCTAGGATGAAGGCCGCTCTCCCGAGCTTCATTCCACCGCGCTGTTCGACCCGCGTTGCGCGCTGAGCCCTCGTACACACCTCCACTTCTGCGTCGAGAACCCGGCCGCCCGGTCGCCGCTGCGGCTTCAAGCGGGACGGAGACGAGGTGGGCGGCAAGCGGTCGACAAGCACAGCCGGATACTGGTTACCCATTGGTGCCTTGCCGCGTTCGACGCTGCACCTTTGCTCGATGCATCGATGAATGGCGCATTTTACACTGCGCGCGTTCGAGGCGCGATAATTTCAACCCGACATTATCGTTCCGGCGCGGTGATATCTTGATCTGCGTCAAATCGTCGGACGAACAAGCCTGCCAGGAAGAATGTGATCGTGCCCCGCAGGTCGTCATCGGGGCACGTCTTGATGGATATCAACGCGCTTGTTGTTTGCCCCGATAGATTGGTCGCCATCTTTGGTAAGCCGGGGCCGCCACGACCCACGACGAGCGGCTTGGCATTCGCGGATTCCCCAGGCCAGATTGCACCCGCCTTCCCCGCGACAGGAGATTTCGATGGCAGAATTGCTTCCATCCGAATTGTTCCGGGCGGCAGGCGCCGACGAGACCGCCGATGCGATCCGCCACGCCTGCGAGCCGCTTCCCGCCCCCGAGAAAGCCGAGGCGTTCGGCGCGATGTTCGACCGCTTCGGCGATGCCCGCGTGGTCCTGCTTGGCGAGTCGACCCACGGCAGTTCGGAATTCTACCGCGCTCGGGCCGCCATCACGCGGCAGCTTATCGAGCGGCACGGCTTCAACATCGTCGCAGTGGAGGCCGATTGGCCCGACGCGGCGCGGATCGATCGTCATGTCCGGCACCGCGCGACCGGAATCTATGATGAGGAATCATTTGCCCGCTTCCCGACCTGGATGTGGCGGAACGACGAGGTCGCGGCGTTCGCTGAATGCTGCGTCAGCACAATGCAGACCTGCCGGCTGAACGTCACGTCGAGTTTTGCGGCCTCGACGTCTATTCCATGTACGCTTCGATGACGGCCGTCCTCGACTATCTGGAACGCGTAGACCCGGCAGCAGCCGAGTCCGCACCACAGCGTTACGGCTGCCTGACGCCCTGGCAGGCGGGTCCAGCCCTCTACGGCAGGTCGGTTGTGCTGGGGCATAGCAACACTTGCGAAGAATTCGTCGTGGAACAGCTCAAGAGTATTCGGGAAAACCGCCTCGACTACATGCGCAAGGATGGCGAGGACTATTTCGACGCAGCGCAAAATGCCCGCATCGTGCCGACTGCCGAGCGATACTACCGCATCATGTATCGCGGCTCGACCGAGTCCTGGAACCTGCGTGACCGGCACATGTTCGATACACTTCAAAATCTCATGGACGCGCACGGTCCCAAGGCGAAGGCCGTCGTGTGGGCGCACAACTCCCACATTGGCAATGCGGCGGCCACGGCGATGGGTTGGCAGGGCGAATTCAACATCGGCGAACTCTGCCGGACCGCCTACCGTGACGACGCCGCTCTGATCGGGTTCGGCACCGATCGCGGCACCGTTGCGGCAGTGGACGATTGGGGTGGGCGGATGCAGATCAAGCGCGTGCTTCCGTCGCGGCCCGATTCCTTCGAGCGCGTCTTCCGGCAGACGGGGATCGCGCGCTCACTGACGGACCTGCGCGATCCCAAACACGGCGAGATGCGTGAGCTTTTGTCGAAGCCGCGTCTGGAGCGCGCCATCGGCGTCGTCTACCGTCCGGAAACGGAGATCTACAGCCATTATTTCGAGGCGGTGCTGTCCGAGCAATTCGACGCTTATGTCTGGTTCGAAGAAACGCGGGCAATCACCCCCCTGCCGGCACCGCGGCCGAAGGGAGTCCCGGACACCTATCCGTTCGGCGTGTAGCCGAGCCAAGGCTGATCCAGCATCACGCGGCCGCAACCACGACAGGAACGCGTCTTTCCGATGAAGCAGCGAACCACGGAACCCATCGCATCGCCAGACAAGGGCAAGGAGACAGGCGGACACGTGGGTGTCCTCGTCCTTGCCGCGGCGACGATTGCCGGGTTCGTCATATGTGTCCTGCTGGCTGCGCCTTTTCTGGGTGCCCTCACCTGGGCATTGACCCTGGCGATCCTCTTTGCCCGGCTGCATGCGAAGATCGAAGAGGCGCTGACGCGCCCCAGTTTCGCAGCCTTGATTTCGGTACTGATCGTCGCCCTCCTCGTCGCGGCACCATCCATTTTCGTGGTCGAGCGCCTCATCGAACAGGCGGCAGCGAGCGTTTCGCTCATCCAGGAGAGGCTCAGATCGGGTGCTATCCAACAGCTTCTCGACACCCAGCCCGGCATTGCGCCGGTCGGCCAGTGGATCGAGCAGCAGATCGACCTGCCTGCGATGATGGCGAATCTCGCGAGTTGGCTGAGCAACGCCGGCGCCGCCTTCGCGAGAAACTCCGCCGTGCAGGTGATCGAGCTCGTGCTGACCTTTTACCTGTTGTTCTATTTCCTGCGCGATCAGGCCACGGCAAGACGTTTTCTGACAGAACGATTGCCGTTGACCGGCGCCGATACCGAGCGGCTGTTCACGCGTGTGCTCGATACGGTCCATGCCACGGTTTACGGGACGATCGCGGTCGCGGCGATCCAGGGCACATTGGGCGGCCTGATATTCTGGTTCCTTGGCTTGCCAACCCCGCTGCTCTGGGGATTGGTGATGGGCCTATTGTCCATCGTGCCGGTGCTGGGCGCGTTCATCGTCTGGATACCCGCGGCCATTCTCCTCGCCATGAACGGCGACTTGGGCAAGGCGGTCATACTTGCCGTTTGGGGCGCCGTGGTCGTCGGCAGTATCGACAATATCCTGCGCCCGATCTTTGTCGGAAACCGGCTCCGTCTTCATACCGTTCCCGCATTCATCTCCATGATTGGTGGCCTTGTCCTGTTTGGTACAGCCGGCCTCATTCTGGGGCCACTGGCCGTTACGATCACGATCATGCTCATCGAAATCTGGGGGGAGCGGGAGAGAACAGGCCGCCGAAAACCGGAGTAACGGCCGGCACGCACGTCACCGGTCTACGCGTGGATATACGGGCGCGCGTGGTCTTGGCGCTAGACGTCCTACCGGCATGCGGACTCCCAAGGCCACTCCACCATTCGCCAGTTCGTTTAAGCGGCATTGACGTCCGTCAACCAGCTCCTCGACTCCGAGCGATGGTCTAAGCAGCGGTCGGCGAACCCTTTGCGCGGGATCAATGACACCGTTCGCGCTAACCGGAATGCTTGGCCGTTGCGCAATGCCGGTTCGCCGCCGAACCAACTGCTGCCTTCGCTGACCAAAGGATCTCCGACGATAGCCGACCCATTTCTGCTTGCTCGAATTCTTGCCCTTCTCCTCGTCGCCAACGGCGTTCCGATCCTCGCGACCAGGCTTCTGGCGAACCGGCTGGCGTGGCCACTTGATGGCGGTTTGACGTTCTTCGACGGGCGCCGCCTGTTTGGCGCGGCAAAGACCATGCGCGGTATCGTCGCCTCGACCCTGGCCGCCGGCCTGGCGGCCAGCCTTCTCGGCTTGGGCTGGAGGCTCGGCGCGATACTCGCCGCATTGGCGCTGACGGGCGATCTTTTCGCCAGCTTCTGCAAGCGACGGCTGGGGCTCGCGGTGCATGCGCGGGCGTTCGGGCTCGATCAAATTCCGGAGTCCTTGCTGCCCCTCCTCGTTCTCCAGGCTCAACTGAATCTGGGCACTGCCGATATTGTGCTCCTGACCGCCGCGTTCGTCCTCCTCGAAATGTTGCTTTCCGTCCTGCTGTACCGGCTCAGAATTCGAGACCGGCCTTATTGAGGCGACGCCCGCCGCAGCCGATGCAGGGTAACCTCCGGCGGACAGTTCAGCCGCACATCCACGATCGATGTGCCTGCCCCCGCCGATGTGTAACCGGCCATGTCGTGCCAGCGCCACGATCCCTTGGCCATGGCCCGCGGACTGTCCGCATCGGTCAGGATGGGAATGCCGCCCGGGAGGCAGATCTGTCCGCCGTGGGTGTGGCCGCACAGCATGAGATCGAACCCGGCATGGGCGGCGTGTCGATAGGCCTCGGGCGTATGCGATAAGAGAATGGAAACGGCGTTATGCGGAATGTCGTGAGCGGCGCGATGATAGTTTTCGAGCCGGTAGAAATGCGCGTCATCGATGCCGGCGAGATACACCGTCTCGCCTTCGCGCGATAATCGAACCCACTCGTTGAGGAGCAGGCCATAGCCCGCCGCCTCCATCGCCGGCACCATGCGGATGGTGTCGTGGTTTCCAAGGATCGCATAGACCGGCCCTGATAGATGCGGTCGCAAATCGCAGAGGCCATCGACCGCGGCCTCCCAGGGGCCGAAGGTGAGCGCGCGATAGTCGCCTGTGACGACGCAGAGATCGTAACGAAGCGGCGCGAGCACCTCCAGGAGTGACCCGAGAAAACCTGAGCTCATCCCGAAGTGCAGATCGGAGAGTTGCAGGATGGTGTAACCGTCGAACGCCGCAGGCAATCCTGCCAGTAGCACATCGTTGTGGCGGACCTGGATCCTGTGGGCGTTGCGCTGGCCGCGTCGATGCAGGCCGACGAGCTTGAGCCCGCCGCGGATCAGCCCGTGGATCGAATACCAGTTTTCGATGTGGAAGAAATGCGTGCCCCTTCGGAAGACGTGGACCTCGTAGTCTTTCTCCAGGCCGAGCCGCTGTCGGACATGCAGATGTCCGATTCGCGCCTCCAGCAAAGCGAGTGCGTCCCGCTCTTCCTGCGTCAGATCCGGTGATCTCACTGTGCCCGCCTTCTTTCCTGCTACGCCTTGAGGAATTTTCCTCACCCTGAGCCCGTATCGATCCGGAGAGACCGAAGCATGTTCCGCACCCCAGGCCGCGCGCGCCCGGCGGGATATGCAACGTGCCGGCGAAGATACGGCTTCGACATTGATCCGCGTCAATGCGGCGGTCTGGTCGATGTCGTTGTGTCGGTAGCGCGTTCGGTGCGGTCCGTCCGCAGACAGCGAAAACACCGCACACTTGTACGTGTCGGTCTTCGGGAGAACAGGTGCGGACATAACGGCTCGGTCCACCGCTCTCCCGTCACGCGGAATCAACGTGACCGGCGATGAGGCTCGGCAACATCTTTGATCATCGATGGAAGGGGCCGCTCGCTATGGCCGAGATAGATCTGAAAAGTCTGCTGATCCGCTGTGCGACAACCCACGAGGTGGATCTGGAACTGGTAACGAACATTCGCCGCGCGCTCGAGGAGCACGTGCCCGCGGTGGCCGAGCCCGCCGACTCCCGCGATGCCCTCGCGTCGACGGATGGCGCGCTAGCCCTTGTGGCGAAGGCTTTGCCCGGCTGGGCTATCACGTTGCGAGGCGGCACGCGTCCCGGCTCTCAATGGAGCTGTGTCCTGCGGGAAAACGAGTCTCAGGACGACGATCAGACGATAGCCGCCGGGCGCGGAGTCTCGCCCGCCATCGCCATTTCGGCGGCCGTTCTGCAGTTGGTCGGTGGCGTTGAAATCGGCTTCCACTAGAACTTGAAAAGCCGCATCGGAGACGATGCAGGATTGGTGTACAATGCCCAAGAGCGACATACTCTGGTTCGAGGAAATCGTGCGTGTCGACGTCGCCAAAGTCGGCGGCAAGAACGCCTCTCTGGGGGAGATGGTCCAGAAGCTCACCCCCGCGGGTGTGGCGGTTCCCCCTGGATTTGCCACGACAGCCGAGATGTTCAGACGTTTCGTCGCGGCAAACGGAATCGCGGCGATCATTGGCGATACGCTCGCGCAACAGGTCGCCCGCAAGATCACGCTCGCCGAGGCCGGCCGAACCATTCGGGCGGCATTCCTGCGCGGCGACTGGCCGGACGAATCCGCCGCGGCGATCACGAAGGCGTACGAGGAACTGTCGCGCCGCTCCGACGTCGACGATGTCGACGTCGCCGTCCGCTCCAGCGCCACCGCCGAGGACCTGCCGGATGCGAGCTTCGCCGGGCAGCAGGAGACCTTTTTGAACGTCGCGGGTCCGGCGAAGGTGCTGGACGCCTGCCGGCGTTGCTATGCCTCGCTCTTCACCGACCGCGCCATCAGCTATCGTCAGGCGAAGGGCTTCGATCACATGAAGCTCGCGCTGTCCGTGGGCGTTCAGCGGATGGTGCGCTCCGACCTCGGCAGTTCGGGCGTAATGTTCTCCATCGACACCGAAACCGGCTTCGACCGTGTGGTGATCATCAATGCGGCCTGGGGCCTCGGCGAAAACGTCGTGCAGGGCGCCGTCGATCCCGACGAATACCAGGTCTTCAAGCCGTTCCTCGACAATCCGCAACTCACGCCGATCATACAGAAAACGCTCGGCGCCAAGCAGATCAAGATGATCTACGCCAAGGGCGGTGAGCGACCGGTGAAAAACGTGCCCACCTCGCTGATCGAGCGGCAAAGCCTGGTGCTGAGTGATGACGATATCCTCGCGCTGGCCCGATGGGCGAAGACGATCGAAGGGCATTATGGCTGTCCAATGGATATCGAATGGGCGAAAGACGGCCGCGACGGGTCGCTCTTCATCGTCCAGGCGCGACCCGAAACCGTGCAGTCGCAGCGAACCGCCGGTGTGCATAAGAGCTACCGGCTCGGCGCCCATGGCCGGACGCTCTGCACCGGCCTGTCGATCGGACAGGCGATCGTTTCGGGGCCGGTTTGCATGATCCGCACTCCGGACGAAATCGACCGCTTCGTGGACGGCGCCATATTGGTGACGGAAACCACCGATCCAGATTGGGTGCCGATCATGAAACGCGCGAGCGCGATCGTCACCGATCATGGCGGGCGCACTTCGCATGCGGCCATCGTCAGCCGCGAACTCGGCCTGCCGGCCATCGTCGGCACGGGCGACGCGACACAGCTGCTGCATGACGAGCAGGCAATCACGGTGTCCTGCGCGGAGGGCGACCAAGGCTTCGTCTATGAAGGCGACGCGGACATCACGGTCGAGGAAAGCGATCCCGGCGAGGCGCCATCCACGCGAACCGAGATCATGCTGAATCTCGCCAATCCGGCCGCCGCCGCGCGCTGGTGGCGGCTGCCGGCCGACGGCGTCGGCCTTGCCCGCATGGAGTTCGTCATCAACAACGCCATCAAGATCCACCCGATGGCTCTGGTCAATTTCGCGGCGATCACCGATGCGGCCGTCCGGACCGAGATCGAGGCCATCACGCGCGGCTACGCGGACAAGCCGGCTTTCTTCGTCGACAGGCTGGCCGAAGGGCTGGCGCGCATCGCCGCCGTCGCGCACCCCCATCCCTGCATCGTGCGGATGAGCGACTTCAAGACCAACGAATACGCCCATCTCGTTGGCGGACAGGGCTTCGAGCCCGAGGAGGCGAATCCGATGCTCGGATTTCGCGGCGCCTCGCGCTACTACTCGCCACGTTACCGGGAAGGCTTCGCATTGGAGTGTCGTGCGATCCGGCGACTGCGCGAGGAGATGGGCTTTGCCAATGTCATCGTCATGATCCCGTTCTGCCGCACGCTCGGCGAGGCCGACCGGGTGCTTGATGTCATGGCGGAGAATGGGCTGAAGCGCGGCCAGGACGGGCTTCAGGTCTATGTCATGTGCGAGATCCCCTCCAACGTCATCCTCGCGCGCGGTTTTGCCGAACGCTTCGACGGCTTCTCCATCGGCTCCAACGACCTGACCCAGCTGACGCTCGGCGTCGACCGCGATTCCAGCCTTCTGGCCGAATTGTTCGATGAGGAGGACGCGGCGGTGAAATGGATGATCCGCAGCATGATCGACGCGGCCCGCGAGGCCGGCGCGAAAGTCGGCCTCTGCGGTCAGGCCCCGAGCGACAATCCCGCCTTCGCCGCCTTCCTCGTCGAGTGCGGCATCGACTCGATCTCGATCAGCCCGGACAGCTTCGCCGCGGTCAAGGCGCATGTCGCACGAGCCGAAGGCAGCAGACCGGCGGTTTGATCTGGCGCAATGCGGATTTGGCGGACGCGCCCATAAAAGGCGATCGGAATTGTCGTGCGGAGGACAGGATCATGAACGATAGCGCAATCCCCGCCTTCTCCCATGGGGCGCAGCAGGCGCAACAATGGGTCAACGAACTCGCCGACGATTTGAACGAAGGCCTCGAGCGTCACGCCCTGCGACTGCTTCGATCGGTGCTCCACGCTCTGCGCGACGCGATTTCGGTCGAGGAAGCCGCGGATCTGTCGGCGCAGTTGCCCGTCCTCATTCGCGGCATCTTCTTCGAGGGTTGGCAGCCCTCGGCGACCCCGGCCTGGAACCGGACGAAAGAGGATTTCGTCGCCCGCGTCGAGAACGATCTCCGCGATGATCCGTTCGATGACACGGAGGAAGCCATCGCCGCGGTTTTCAGGCTGCTCGACCGGCATATCTCCGAAGGCGAGATCACGCAGGTTCGCAATTCCATGCGCAAGGCTCTGCGGGAACTCTGGCCAACCCGCTGAAGCATGGCCGGCCGCGATCGCCGCGTCGGGCAGCGTCGATGACATCTCGGCCCATATCTGGTTCGGTGCGTCCCATGCCGAGCGACCCGACATCCGCTGAAATCCCCGCGTCGCCGCCCGATGGCGCCGACACTCGCGCCATCGAAGCCAAGGTCCGGTTCCTCAGCGAGCCGGCCGCCTACGATCATGCCCCAGCCGATGTCCTCGTTACGGAGACCCACATGTCCTGGGTTTTTCTAGCCGGCGACCTCGTCTACAAGCTGAAGAAGCCGGTCCGCTTCCCGTTCCTGGATTTCACCACATTGGCGGCCCGCGAAGAGAATTGCCGCGAGGAAGTCCGTCTCAACCGGCGGCTGGCGCCGCAGACCTATCTGGGAACCGTTCCCCTTACCGAGGACGACGCCGGCGCGCTGGCGCTCGGCGGCAGCGGATCCATCGTAGACTGGCTGGTGGTCATGCGACGTCTGCCGGCGGACCGCATGTTCGACCGGATGCTTCAAGAAGACCGAATCGGCGCGGCCGAGACAGATCAGATCGCGGCTCTCCTGGCGCGGTTCTACCGTGCAGCCGACCATCCGGCCGTCGATCCGACTGCCTATGTCGACCGTCTCATGGCGCAGCAGGCGGAAAACCGGGCGATCCTGACGCGGCGCGCCTTCGCGGTGGATCACACGCGCCTTCCGACAGTGCTGGACCTGCTCGACCAGAGAATGGCGGAAGACCGCCCGCTGATCGAGGAGCGGGCGCGGACCGGCCGCATCGTCGAGGGGCACGGTGACCTGCGACCGGAGCACATCTGCCTGACCGATCCGATCGTGATCTTCGATTGCCTCGAATTCAGCCGAGAATTGCGCCTCGTCGATCCGTTCGACGAGTTGGCCTTTCTCGGCCTGGAATGCCGAATACTGAGCGCGCCCGCCATCGGCCCGACCCTTGTCGCGGCGGTAGCGGACCAACTCGGCGATCGCCCGCCGCCGCGACTGATCGCGTTCTACACCGCGTTTCGCGCGATGTTGCGCGTACGGCTTTCCCTCGCCCATCTTCTCGACGCCGCACCAAGAGAGCCAGCCAAGTGGGAACCGCTCGCGAGCCGATACCTCGCCCTGGCGGAGGAGGCCCTGCGATAGCCAGGCCGCGCTTTCGGCAGGCGGCCCGGGGGCAAGGAGCGAATCAGTCGGGTCTCGCCCCATGGGAGCGAGCGGACATGATCCTTGTCAAAGCCGGGCGTCGCCAATGCGGCTATCCTCTGATCTCGGACATCGAACGCAGGAAGTGTAATCGCCATGACCACGGTCAAGATCCCGCACCATGCGCGGGTCCTCGTCGCCGACGGGCGCAAGGCCCTCGTGCTCATAAACGAAGGCGGCCCGTTCAATTCCAATCTAACGGTCGAGCATGTTCTCGAAGCGCCGGACAATCCGCCCACCGGCGAGCAGGGAAGCGACGAGCCCGGCAGAACGCAGACCCAGGGACGGCGCAGCGCCGTCGGGCAGACCGACTGGCATGCCGCGGCCGAAGCGGCATTCGCATCCGAAGTGGCCGAGGAGATCGACCGGCTCCGCGCGCGGGAAGACTTGAAGGCGCTGATCATCGTGGCGCCGCCGAAGACGCTGGCGACTTTGCGAGAATGTTTCACCGACGCGGTCCGCAAGCTGATCGTGGCCGAGATCGACAAGGACCTCACGAAGCACCCGGTCGGCGAAATCCAGCGTCATCTGAGCTGAGGCCCGCACGCCGGCATTCTCCGCTCCGGACGTGGTCGTCCTGACGCCTCAGCGCCGACGGTGAAGGCTGGAGTCCGCGCCACGACACGCTACGATCGCATCGGCGAAAATGTCCGCCGTCTCCAGCACGACCAGGCGGTTTGCGACCGCCGCAGCGTCGAGCGCGGGGAGCGGCACGGTGTCCGTGATCACGACTTCATCGATCGCCGCCTCGCTCCAGAGTGTATCAGCGCCACCGGTGAACAGGCCATGGGTCACCACGACCGAAACCTTCGTCGCGCCTTTGGCACGGCAGACCGCCGCGACCCGCGCCATCGTGGTCCCGGTGCTGATCAGATCGTCGACCACGATCACCATGCGGCCGTCGACATCGCCCGCGAATAGCTCCCCCGTCACGACACCACCACTGCGCTGCTTGTCCATGAAGCCTTTCGCGACCGGACGGCCGAGCATCGTTTCCAACCGCTCGCGAAAGATCTCCGCCCGCTTGGCGCCGCCGAGATCGGGCGAGACGACCGCAACCGGCACATCCCCGATCTTTGCCGCGAAATGGCTGATGAAGGCGCTGTTGGCGTCGAGATGGACCGTCGGGCAGCGGAAAGCGTTCTGGAAGGCGGCGAGATTATGAATCTCCATGTTCATCAGGCGATCCGTCCCGACAGCCTCGAACAGTTGTGCGACATAGCGGGTCGTGACCGGGTCGCGGGTCTTGGTCCGCCGGTCCTTGCGGGCATAGCAGAGATAAGGAACCACGGCGGTGACACGGCCAGCACCGGAATCCTTGAGGGTGCCGATGAAGAAGAGCATCCGGCACAGCTTGTCATTGCTCGTGTGCCGCAGATCGCCGGTGAGGCTGTCGATGACATAAACATCGCGGTCACGAATGCTCACGAGCGGACGGGCCTTGTGCTCGCCGTCCTCGAAAAAACGTTCCTCGTGAGCCGCAAGCATGATGCCGAGATGTCGGGCGACACGCTGCCCGAAGGATGCGCTGGAGCCGAGCGCGAACAGCATCGGACCGTCCGGGCGTGCCACGGCACGTCGTTTCGGGCTCAGCGCGTCCGTTTCGATCGCGCGAAGCGACAGCCCGCCGACAATCGCGTCGACGGTACGGCCGTCCTCGGAGAGCGGCGCCAGCAACATCTCGACCGCCTCCGCCTCGCTGCCGGCCTCGTCGAGCGTAAACTCCGCAAGCAAGGGTTCGCCTGCCTCCCGGACGGCGTCGAACAAACGCCTTAGCCGCACCGCCCCGCGACGGCGTGGCGCGTCGGATAAGCTTGCCCCGACCTCGCAATGCCCGAGCACCGCATCCACCGATCTGGCGCCGGAACGAAGCGTATAATTCCGCCCCTTCTCCGCCACGCCATATACGAAGGCAAACTTGCCTTGCGGATCGAGACTCTCGATGTCGAGACCGCTTTTCGACGGAAAAATCAACTCATCTCGTCGCGCTTGCCAGACCGCGAGGAGGTGCCCCAGGGAATCGTCCCTCGGCGCGGGGGCGAAGTCGAGCCGGCGAAACAACCGTCGAAGTGGATAGGATGTCTGCACGAGTGTCGTCACCGGCTTCGGTCCCCTCCTCACTTTCGATGAGCATGCAAGCAAGCTCACCCCATCGAGCGGCGCAGGCATTGATTTCGGTCAAACGCTGGGCCTGACACAGGCCACATCCCGCCGATCAGCGTCGTCGGCCCTGGAGGCGACGCCATGGCCGCCAATTGTCGGCCGTGTCGAACGGATCAAAGAAATGCGTCCGCCCAAGCCAACGATCGAGCCAGCCCGGCCGCGGCGCCGGGAACGGCTCGAGGTGCCTCCCCTCGACTTGGTTGAGCAGAGTGATCGTCGCGATGAGACTGCCCGATCGCTCCAACACGGCGGCAAAGACCTCGGCCGGACTGCCGACATGCTCGCCCACAAGGCGACTCAGCAAGGCGAGTATTCGCTGTCTTGCCGCCAGATCATCCGCTCCGGCTTCGATCGCCACGTCACATTCCGTATCGAGGCCGAGCGACCGATTGTTCAAATTTGCAGATCCGACCCTCAAAAGACGGTCGTCGACCACCATCAGCTTGGAATGCACCGTGATCGGCAGATCGATTGCGGCCATGGGAGCGAAGACCCGCAACCGTTGGTTGACATCCCTTGAACGGAGCAAGTGAATCAGAGGGATTCGCGGGCGGTCCATGACAAAACGCTCGAAGGTCCCAACGCTTCGACCCGGGCAGACGATGATGATTTCCGGACCGTCGCGCTCGCCGAGACGTTGCGCCAAGGCGTCGGCGATAACCGGCGAGGTGACATACTGATTCTCCAGGTAGATCCAGTGTCTGGCGGCAGCGATCGCGGCGAGATAGAGGGCTTCCACCTCCCTGACGGCGGTCGCCCGCCTGTCGGCGGGCTCGGTTCGAGCGATCCCTACTCTGACATCGCTCATGTCGGATACGAGATCTTTGGGCCAGGCGGGCGTTGCAGGGATTGGCCGCGGAAGTTGAACACCGGTGGCGCGATGCCAGCGTCGTCTCGCCAGTTCGCCGAGGGCTGCCGCCGCTGGTCCCGCGACGGCGAGCATCACCTCATGTCGGGGCTTGTAAATGCTCCCGTCGAGTGTGCGGCGGCGACTGTCGGCCGGCAGATGCAGGGATGTATCCCAGCGATTGCGCGTGAAATCCGAGCCGCCGCAAAACGCCACGGTATCATCGACAACCAGGATTTTCTGATGGTGCGAAGCGCCCACCGGATGGCGGCCATCCAGCCGATATTCCAGACGATCTCGGGGCAGCCATCGCGCCGCGTGCCGGGGACTGTCCCGGCGCTGGATGCTGTAACCTATCGCCATCTCCCAGATCAGTATGTGAACCGTCAGAGAGGGGTTGTGCGCCAACAGGCGCGCCATCAGATCGCAGAACGGTTCGGCATGCCGGTCCTCGGCGGTTGGGGGCCCAAAAGGCACGCGTGCGTCGAAGTCCCATCCGACCAGTAGAATGGAATGCTCGGCCCGCTCCATGGCGGCGCGCATGGCCGGCAGGTATGCCCAGCCGTCGGCGAGTAGCGCCACCTTGGTCGCAGCTTCGATCCGCCAGCACGTGTCGCACTCCCGCAGGATGGAGCTCTTCCAGGTCATGTGTGTCCAGCGCCTGATAGATCGCGCCGCCCTACGCGGCAGGCCCGAGCCGGCGACCGGCGCGACCGAGTGCGGTTGGTCGCCACCTGCGAGGCAGTTCGACGACCGGCGGATTTGCTCAATGGGATAGGAGGCAGCATATCGGGCAGCGACGCAGCAGGTCGTGGGTTACACCGCCAAAGACCCATTCTCGCAAGCGAGCATGGCCATATCCACCCCCGACAATGAGGTCGGCACCGTTCTGTTCGGCAATCAGGATGAGTTCATCGGCCACGGATGCCTCTCGTTGCGCGCGCACTTCCGCGCGGGCCTTGACCCGATGCCGGATCAGCAGAAGATCGCCAGGCTCGACGTCATCCAAGGGCACGTCGTCGAGCGTGCCGTTGCGGTGGCGCGTCGCGGTGCGAGGCACACGAGAGAGAAGATCGCTCATCTCTCGTCGGGCGCGACCCTCGGCGAAGCTTTCAAGGAAGGTTCCCCCCGAATACATCAGCGCCACGACCGCCGCCGCGAGCGTCTCGCCAAACAGCAGTGCCGCCGACATCGACAGTGCGGCGACGATGTCCAACCCGACCTCGCCTTGCCGCAGACTCCGGACGATCTCCACGACCAAGGCGGCGAGGACCGGCAGGACACCCGCCGCCCAGATCGTATCCGCTAGTTGCGGCAGATCGGCAAATGTCAGGCCGAGCCCCCCGACGAGGCCGAGGAATGCAACGGTCAGCAGGGCGGTGTTCAGACGATCGTGGAGGATTGAGTTCAACGGATACCCTGTCCTGGATTCAGCTGCGCGGCTCGGCCATCGGGGTTGGCAGACTCATCCTACAACACGCTGTGCACCGCGAAACCGGTTTTCACCGGAGTCCACGCGCTCAACCGCGCGGCTTTCGAGGCCTACGCCGACGGCGTTGCCAAGGTGCCGCCGGCCGCAGCCTCCGCGATATTGGCCTGAGCCCGGGCGACCCGCTTGTCGCGGCTGCCGACCGGTTCACGCATTGTGTAGGGCCGTTGAGATATCGTGGATCGAATGATCGGTGAGATCCTTCGCCAACTCGCCGACAATCTTCGCCTGCAACCGAGGGTGAAAATTCCGTCGCAATTCCCCCAATGTCCTAGGGTCGGCCATGACAAAGACCGGGCCGAGTTCGCCGGCGATCGCCAAACGGTTCAGATAACCGGCGCTGGCCGCCGCGAAACCATCCTCTGCACTGCGGTGGGAGTCCGGATTGGCCGAGGCATTCCTGTGTCGGGCGCCCGACCGGGGGTTGGTCGCCGCGACCTTCGGATCGTCGACGGCCACGAGGTCGATATGGGGCTCGACACCTCTGTTCCGGAACAGTTTGAGGGTCGCGCCGTCGGCGACCGCTACGAGTGTATCATTCGGCAGGATCATTGGGTCGTGACTCCTGATTGGGGTTGGGCGCCATTGCCGACGATCAGACCACAGCGAACTCCGTCGCGACTTGCGCAAGGTCAAACAATCGATCGGGACAATGTGCATCATGACGAGGGTGCAGGCCGCGCGGAGTCGCTGCCGTTCTGTGGTGGTGTCGGCCGCTTCGGGTCTGGGCGCGAGGAGGATGGTGATGGAAACATGCCGTCGGACGCAGCCAGTTGTCGTACCCGACCGGGCGGAGGAAGAGCGGAATGACCGAGACTCGTGTGGTTTGCAGCAAGTGCGGCGGCGTCAACCGCTTGCCACCGTCGCGATCGGCCAGCGGCGCCAGATGTGGGAAATGCGGAGCGAAGCTGTTCGCCGGCCATCCCGAGGATGTCGCCGCGGAGAACTTCGACCGCCAGATCGCGCGCGGCACGGTGCCGATTCTCGTCGATGTCTGGGCCCCCTGGTGCGGACCATGTCTGGCGATGGCGCCGGCCTATGAGGCCGCGGCGCGCGCGTTGGAGCCGGAGGTCCGCATGATCAAGCTCAATTCGGAAGCCGAACAGGGGGCCGCCTCTCGCCTCGGCATTCGCGGCATCCCGACGATGATCCTGTTCCTCGATGGGCGGGAGGCGGCCCGAACCTCGGGTGCGATGTCGACCAATCAGATCGTGCAATGGGTGCGTGACAAGTTGCCGACTGCGGCGGCTTGAGCCTGCCCTCCATCGGCGCCGCAACAGAGGCGTCGGAGCGTTGCGCAGTACCGATAAAGAACACGGGCATTCGAGGCATGGTTGGTAGGAAATCAGTGACATGAAGGACCCTTATGAGACCCTCGGCGTCGCCCGCTCCGCGACCAGCAAGGAGATCAAGGCCGCATTCAAGAAACTGGCGCGCAAGCACCATCCCGACCTGCATCCGGGCGACAAGGAGGCTGAGAGCAAGTTCAAGGACCTTTCGGCGGCGAACGACCTGCTCAAGGACCCGGAAAAACGCCGGCGCTTCGATGCGGGCGAAATCGACGCCAGCGGAGCCGAGCGCCCGCATGAGCGGTTCTATCGCGATTTCGCCGACGGCCCCGCCTACGCTTCGCACGCCGCACAGGACGGTTTTTCGAGCAATGAAGATCTGGAGGCGTTTCTGTCCCGCGCGTTTTCAGGCGGAGGACGACGAGCCCAGGGCAC
>NZ_JAZHLK010000038.1:0-37079 GCF_036549515.1 Aurantimonas sp. E1-2-R+4
GCGGTTTGCTTTCGTCCACATCGCTTCCATGCCCTCGTCGAATCAAATCAACAGCATGGAATCACAAACGATTCATATCATTCAACTTCTTTGTGGACCGACACTTAGACAGAATCGCCGAGCATGTCAGTACACATGTCGCCCACGCCGGCAATAAGGAAAGCCGCCTTAACAAGCTGCTTGACAACTTCAATATACGAGATGCGATGAACACATTGAGGCAGTTGAAGGAAGTCGCCGACCTAACAGGAGTGTGGTTCGCAAATGAGGGTGGCGCGGGTCTGGCGACATTCCTCGGCGACCAATTCGAAGGTCTCGATCAGCCAATCGTAACCAGCGCCGAGATTGAGAAACTCGAGGCGCAGTGGCAAGAAATCGACCGAGATATCGCGAAATGGTCTATTAGCACTGAGGTTCTATAAGGCGCGCGCAGCCTATATTATCGGGAATACGTAGCGGCGGCACTTTTTTCGCAGCAAGATAGCAGCAGCAGTTTTGGGGTCTTGATTAGGATGTGCAGCGAGTGCTGCTCGCCAAGTTACAGACATGGCACGGGGTGACTTGCCGCAGAAATCAGCAATGACCGCTTTAGAGATAAGACAGAGCCGCGCCGAAGGTTTGCGATTGGCCGACCAATCCCCTGCATCTACGCGGCGCCTGGACATGCCACGCCATGCATGAAGGTCGCGGTGATAGGCTCATGCCTGCCTTGGACGAGGTGTCGGTTTTTCGAGGATAAGGCCTGAAATCTTTCTGACCGCTCACCACCCAAAATGGAGGTCAAGCACCACCCTATTCCGCTCCAACCGTTCAGCCCCCCCTACCGCCTCAGCACGAACACCGCCTGCTGGCCGAACAGGTTCCAGAACGCCCAGGGCATCTTCATCCCCATCTTTTGGCCGGTGGCATTGATCGCCATCGCCAGTTCGACCTCGGCGCCGATCTCGTCGGCCAGCGCGACGAAGTCCCGGATCGTGCAGAAATGGATGTTCGGCGTGTCGTACCAGGAATGCGTCAGGTTCCGCGTCACCGGCATGCGGCCACGCAGCCCCAGCGACAGGCGGATCGACCAATGGCCGAAATTCGGGAACGACACGATCGCCCGCTCGCCAATCCTGAGGAGTTCGGTCAGGACCGTCTTCGGATTGCGGGTCGCCTGGATGGTCTGCGACAGGATGACGAAATCGAAGGCGGCGTCCGGATAATGGACGAGGTCCCGGTCGGCATCGCCCTGAATGACCGACAGGCCGCGCGCCACGCACTCGTTGACGCCGGCCTGGCTCAGCTCGACGCCCCGCCCGTCGACCTGGCGGCGCGCCTCGAGCAGCGACAGAAGCGCGCCGTCGCCGCAGCCGACGTCGAGCACCCGGCTTCCCGGCGTGACGAGGCCGGCGATCAGTTCCAGATCGATACGGGTCGACGCGTTGGCCGTGACGGTCTCGCTGGTGGCGACGGGGGTGTCCAGAACCGCCATCGTCAAATCCCCCTTGCCCGCGCCGCCGACGAGACGAACCCATTGATCGCCGCGAAGAATTCCGGCTCGTCGAGCAAGAAGGCGTCGTGCCCCCGGTCGGTCTCGATCTCGACGAAGGACACCGACGCGGCGGCGGCGTTGAGCGCATGGACCACGGCGCGGTTCTCCTCGGTCGGAAACAGCCAGTCGGACGAGAACGAGACCAGGCAAAAGCGCGTCGTCGCGTCGCGGAACGCCTCGGCGAGGCTGCCGCCGTAATCCGCCGCGATGTCGAAATAGTCCATCGAGCGGGTCATGTAGAGATAGGAATTGGCGTCGAAGCGGTCGACGAAGGTCATCCCCTGATGCCTGAGATAGCTCTCGATCTGGAAATCGGCGTCGAAGCCGAAGCCGAACGACTCGCGGTCCTGCAGATTGCGCCCGAATTTGCGGTGCAGCGCCGTCTCCGACAGGTAGGTGACATGCGCCGCCATCCGCGCGACGGCGAGCCCCTTGTGCGGCCGCTTGCCGACCGCATAGTAGCGCCCGCCGTGCCAGTCGGGATCGGCCATCACCGCCTGCCGTCCGACCTCGTGGAAGGCGATATTCTGGGACGAGTGGCGCGCGCCGGTGGCGATCGGCAGGGCGGCAAAGACTTTTTCGGGGTAGCTGACGGTCCATTGCAGCACCTGCATGCCGCCCATTGAGCCGCCGATGACGGCGAACAGCGTGTCGATGCCGAGCCGCTCGACCAGCATCGCCTGCGCCCGCACCATGTCGGGGATGGTGATCACCGGCAGGTCGAGACCGTAGGGCTCGCCCGTCGCCGGATCGATCGAGGCCGGACCGGTCGAGCCCATGCAGCCGCCGATGACGTTCGAGCAGATGACGAAATATTTCGACGTGTCGATCGGCTTGCCCGCGCCGATGATCGAGGTCCACCAGCCCGGCTTGCCGGTCACCGGCGACTGGCTGGCGACGTAGTGGTCGCCGGTCAGCGCGTGACAGACGAGGATGGCGTTCGTCTTGTCGGCGTTGAGCGTGCCATAGGTGTTGTAGGCGATCTGGAACGGCGCCAGTTCCCGGCCGGCATCCAGACGCAGCGGCTCGTCCGCGCCGAAATGGGCGACGGGACTCGACGGATGGTTCGCCTCGCGGCTGCCGGCCGCGTATTCCAGATCTTCGGTCGAGGCTTCGACGCTCATGTCCATCCCGCTTTATGATTCGCGCCGGCCGGCACGGCTTGGTGTCGTGGCGACCGGCGGTGTTCGGGTTAAAGGCACAGATACGCATTCGCGCCCGCTGCGGCAATCGTCGCGCCGACCGGCGTGCGAAACACGGCGCTTTGCCAAGCGAACGAAGGGCCGGTAGAAGCACTGCGCAGGACCACAGGGAGTTCGAACGCATGAGCGGAACCGTCACCGCCGACCCATCGCGGCTCGCGGAACTGAGAGCGAAGATCGACGCCATCGACGAATCCGTGCATCGGCTGCTGATGCAGCGCGCCAGCGTCATCGACGAATTGATCGAGGTGAAGGGGACGGCGAAGAACGGCGCGGCCTTCCGCCCCGGCCGGGAGGCCGACATGATGCGCCGGCTGGCCAAGCGCCACGAGGGGCATCTGCCGCTGACCGCGATGGAGCATCTGTGGCGCGAGATCATCTCCACCTTCACCGCCCTGCAGGCCCCGTTCGAGGTCGTCATCGCCGGTGACGGCGACCGCGTCGCCAGCGCCGAGACGGCGCGGTTCTATTTCGGCTTTTCGGTTCCCTTGTCGATCGCCGCGTCGAGCCAGGCGGTGGTCGCTTGCATCGAGGCCGGCGGCGACAAGCTCGGCATCTTGCCGATCGGCGCGACCGGCCATCCGTGGTGGCAGGGGCTCGGCTCGGCCCAGATCGTCGCGCGGCTGCCCTTCTTCGACGAACCGGATCGGCCGGCGGCAACGCCCGCGCTGGTCATCGCCCCGCCCTTGGCTGATCCGGTGTCGCCGGAGATCGCCTGTTTTTCCGTCGATGGGCTGACGGCGATGCCGGAGATACCGGACGGCCTGACGATCATCGCCGAGGCGCCCTACGGGGCCGACCGCTTCAGCGTCCTCGTCGCGACCGAAAAAGACCAAGCTTCGGTGGCCGCGGCATTGGGTCCCGGCCTCGACATCCGGCCGATCGGGGGCTATGCGGCCCCGTGCCGGTCCCTATCCTGATGCGCCTGTCGTGGCGCGACGGCGTCGCGATCGGCCAGCAATCAACAGCGCCCGCAATCACCAGCGCCCACAGTCACCAGCGAAAGTACACGGACGATGAGACCCGTTCCGAATAAGGGCGTCCTCGACATCGAGGCCTATGTGCCGGGCAAGAGCAAAGCGCCGGCCGGCGTGACGCTCCACAAGCTCTCCTCCAACGAGACGCCGCTGGGCGCCTCGCCGGCGGCGCGTGAGGCGGCGCTGGCGGCCTTCGCGCATCCCGAGCTCTACCCCGACGGACAGGCCAGCGAGCTGAAGTGCGCCATCGCCGAGGTGCATGGCCTCAACCCGCAAAACATCCTCTGCGGCAACGGCTCGGACGAGCTGCTGGGGCTTTTGTGCCAGTGCTATCTCGCGCCGGGCGACGAGGCGATCCACACCGAGCACGGCTTTCTGGTCTACCGCATCCAGATCCTGGCGCGCGGGGCGACGCCCGTCGTCGCCCCGGAAACGAACGTCACCGCCGACGTCGACGCGATCCTTGCGCGGGTGACCGAGCGCACCAAGCTGGTTTTTCTCGCCAACCCGAACAACCCGACCGGCACCTACCTGCCCTTCGAGGAAGTCCAGCGGCTGCATGCCGGCTTGCCGGGCAACGTCGTCCTCGTCCTCGACGCGGCCTATGCCGAATATGTCCGGCGCAACGATTACGGCGCCGGCATCGAGCTGGTGTCGTCGTCCGAGAACGTCGTGATGACCCGCACCTTCTCCAAGATCTACGGCCTCGCCGGTTTGCGGATCGGCTGGCTGTACGGGCCGGAAGCGATCGTCGACGCGCTCGACCGGGTGCGCGGGCCGTTCAATTTGAACGCCGCGGCCATCGCCGCCGGCGCTGCGGCGGTTCGCGACCGCGGCTTCATCGAAAAAGCCGCCGACCACAACGCCCGCTGGCTGGAATGGACGACCGACGCGCTCGAAAAACTCGACCTGACCGTGACGCCGAGCGTCGGCAATTTCGCCCTGGTCCACTTTCCCGACACACCCGGCCGCACGGCGGCGGAGGCCGACCATTTCTTGAGCGCGCGCGGCTTCATCCTGCGTCGGGTCGGCGGATATGGCTTTCCGAATGCCCTGCGTATGACCATCGGAACCGAGGAAGCCAATCGCGGCGGCGTCGCGGCGCTCGGCGAGTTTCTCGGCAAGGGGACAGCATGAGCGAGCCGCTATTTGAGCGCGTCGCGCTGATCGGCATCGGCCTGATCGGCTCCTCGATCGCCCACAACATCCGCGCCCACGGCCTTGCCCGGCATATCGTGATCACCACGCGGCGCGCCGAGACGCTGGAACGGGCCGAAGAACTGAAGCTCGGCGACAGCTACCATCTCGACGCCGCCGAGGCGGTGCGCGGCGCCGACCTCGTCATCCTCTGCGTTCCGGTCGGCTCCTGCGGCGCGGTGACCAAGGAGGTCGCCGGGGCGCTCGAGCCCGGCGCGATCGTCTCCGACGTCGGCTCGGTCAAGGGCGCGGTGGTGCAGCAGATGCAGCCGCATTTGCCGCAGACGGTGCATTTCGTGCCGGCGCATCCGATCGCCGGCACTGAGCAGTCCGGCCCCGACGCGGGCTTCCGCGAACTCTTCGAGAACCGCTGGTGCATCCTGACGCCGCCCGACGGCACCGATGCCAAGGCGATCGACCGGCTCAAGCGCTTCTGGGAAGGCTGCGGCTCGACCGTCGAAATCATGACGCCCGATCACCATGATCTGGTGCTCGCCATCGTCAGCCATGTGCCGCATCTGATCGCCTACAACATCGTCGGCACCGCCGCCGATCTGGAGACGGTGACGCAGCAGGAAGTGGTGAAATTCTCCGCCTCCGGCTTTCGCGACTTCACCCGCATCGCCGCGTCCGATCCGACCATGTGGCGGGACGTGTTCCTGACCAACCGCGAGGCCGTGCTGGAGATGCTGGCGCGGTTTTCCGAGGATCTGGCCTCGCTGCAACGGGCGATCCGCTGGGGCGACGGCGACACGCTGTTCGAACTGTTCACCCGCACCCGCGACATTCGCCGCGGCATCATCGAGGCCGGCCAGGACACCGCCGAGGTGGATTTCGGCCGCGAGCACGGCAAGCACGAGGCGGGGACGAAGGAGGCTTAAGCAGCCTCCTACGAGACACCGCTCGACTGCGCGCGTCAGCATGAGAGATGAGAGGCGCTCGTGGTCAACGCGCCGACATGGTTCCTTCGCCTCTTCGGCTCGGGCGCGGCACCCTAGGGATCGCCGAAGCATTGAACGACCCTACGGCCAGGCGAACAGATCCAGGAAATCGCAGTTTCGCCGTGCCATCATCAACCCGATGATCAACGCTATGACCCCCGCAATTAGCGCACCGATCAGCAGGAACCACAAGGTGAACCAGCTCACCACCCACGCAATGACACAGCCAAGCGCGCACCAACCGAACATCCATCCGAGAATGCGCATGCGCCGACACCAACTGACATTGCAGACCCAAGTGTAAACCGCCAAAGCCGCAACAACAGCCACAAGCGCTATACCCAGCGCCACCCATAGCGCCGTCGACGCCGGGAACAACGTAAACGACGCGATCCACAGGCCGATGAAGGCGAGGACCGCGAGCATCAACAGCAGGTACAACCAGCCGCAAAGGCTTGGCCATTCCCAATCGTCGTCATCATTGGTTGGCGGATTCTCGACCGGCGGCTCCTCGACCGGAGGGTCTTCGGCGTCATCTGCGCTCGACAATGTGACCGTGCCCGAGACCGCCGGGCAGCATCCGTTGACATCCACCGTCACGAGGATGGTCAGCGAGGCGCCATTGCCCATGAGCGTGTAATTCGCGGTGACCCCCGAACCGACCTGAAACGACCCGTTTGCGTCCTGAAAATTATAGATGTTTCCGGACGCGACCGGGGATGTCACCGTCACCTGATAGGTTCCGCTTGCCAGCCCGGTTGTGGCAGTGACCAACTGCCCGTCCTTTCGAACCTCGAACACCGCCTGCGTTGAACAATTGCCTTCTTCGCGATCCGGCAACCCGATCGAGCGTGCGATCGGCGGGCAATTCGGGGTGATCACCACGACTGAAAGGCTCGCCGGGGCGGTTCCCGCGGGCAAACTGAATGTCGTCGGATTGGTCGCGGGGAGCGACGAGGCCGTACCGCCCAGATCCAGCGTCCAGAAAATCTGGCTTCCGGCCGGAACGCCGGTTGCCTCGGCGCTGTAAGCGCCAGAGGAGAAGCACGGGACGCCCGGCGACACCACGACGCCATTGCTGGTCAAGATAATACTGATCGCGTTGGCATCGGGGCATGGCTGTACCGGGTCATCCTTGCAGACGAGAGCCACCGTGGCTGTCAGCGTGCAGGTCGGATCACTTGCGCAGGTCAACGTGACCGTCACACGGTCGCCGCACTGGATGTCATGCCCGTTGTCGAAAGACGCAATCACCAGGCGCGTCGGCGTACCATTGAAATCGCTGATGTTCGCGCCGGGTTGTACGGTCGTCTCGAATACCAGATTATTGGAATTGTCGAACACCTGAACGATGACTGAGCCGCAGTCGAGCGTGACCTGGCCAGAAGCCGTGATCGAACCCGGTATGCCCTGAGCATTGAGGGCATCACCGCTGGCCTGAATGTCGAAAAACTCGCACATGGCTATGCCCCTAGGGTGACCACATCGCGGAATACAACGCGCCCGGGCGTGGTGCGCCGCGGCTTTCCGCGGTTTGCTGGCCGATGGAGAAGCGGTGGGGCGCGCCGAACAGACGGAACTCCTCGATCACCGTGCCCCAGGTGTAGAAGGGCGTCATCGCGGCCGAATTGATGGCATGCCCCACCTCGTGCGATGACACATTGGCTCCCAGGAACGGGCCGGGAGCAAACGCAGGTCCCACATAGGTGAACACGGCAACGTTGAAGGCCGTCACCGGAGCGGGCGCGCGCGACTCGATGATGCCGGAGGTGAGATCAAGCCTGATGCCCGCAGCCGTGCCCGTGAATAGGGTGATCGCACGGAAAATCAGGAAGATCAGAAAGCCGATCAGGTTCCCAAGCCAATGTACGGGCAACAGCCAGCTCATCCACGAGATCACTCCCTGGAAGAACGTGTTTCGCCGGATTGCCGTGACGAGAGACAGGATTGGCAGGAACGACAAGATCGCAAGGATCAGGACCGGCGGAATCGCCAAGAATGGACTGAGAATGGCGAAATTGACGATCGTTGCCGTGCCATGCCCGAAGCCGCGGAAGAAGTTCTGGGTTCCGGTAGGCGGGATCGGGTTTGCCGCCGGTGGTGTACTGGTGGTGCTGGTCAGGCCGGTGGAGGACTGCGCCGGAATGGACAAGAGCCAGAAAACAAGGATGTTGAGGAGATACCAGACAATCGTGGCCAGCCACACAGGCAGAGCGGAAAGCAGCCCGGCAACCGGACCGGCAAGCAGCAGAAATGGCGTCAAGAAACCGGGTACAGCGGCGCCAGGGAATACGATTGCGACAAGCATCGACCCCGAAAATGCGCCGAATAGAAGACCAACCAAGGCCCCTAGTAAAGCCATCGCAGATTTCCTGCCAAAGGGTAAGCGTACGCGCAATCTAATTTTTTTTCAATATAAAGACGGAAATCGACCAATTTTCGGCATGGATTGCTTAATTGCCCCATGAGTTTCGGCTGATTCGGGTCGATTGGTTTTGCCGACCGCAAAATTTGAAAGACAAATCTCCGATTTTTTAATATTCCCTTACGGAAAAGTTTTTGCGCCGGCGGCGTCCGTTCAGGGCGTATCCAACCTGGTCAGCCCGACCCGAACGAATGGCCGCAGCCGGGATCAGCCCGCCGCCGCGAGCATCGTGGGGGTTGCGATGCTGGGGCCCGCCATCATCTCCACGACAGCCGCGCCGTCGATCGGTCTGGCGAACAGATAACCCTGGCCGTCATCGCATCCTGACAGCCGGAGCATTGCCGCCTGCTCAGGCGTTTCGATCCCCTCGGCGATCGTCGGGATGCCCAGACCGTCGGCCAGAGCCATGATCGAATGCACCACGGCGATTGCGCGGTTGCTAGTCAGAATATCCATCACGAAACTTCGGTCGATCTTGATCTTCGAGATCGGAAAGCGGTGGAGATAGCCGAGCGACGAATAACCGGTGCCGAAATCGTCCAGCGCCAAGCTGACCCCGATCGCGAGGAGTTCGTCGAAGATCGCCTTGAGTCCGTCGCTCTCCTCGACGAAGGCGGATTCGGTGATTTCCAGTTCGAGTCGCTCCGGCGGCAGACCGGATATATCGAGCGCCTGGCGGACGGCCGCGACCAGATCGCCGGTTTCGAACTGGATCGCAGAGACGTTCACCGCGATCTTGATCGGCAAGGGCCAGCCCTTGGCTTCCCGGCAAGCCGTATCGAGCACCCAGCCGCCCAGTCGATGGATCAGGCCCATTTCCTCGGCGACCGGAATGAAATCGACCGGCGAGACGAAGCCGCGCTCCGGGTGCTGCCAACGCACGAGGGCTTCGGCCCCGACGATTTTCCCGGACGAAAGACAAAATTGCGGCTGGTAGACGAGGCGGAATTCGTTGTTCTCGAAGGCCTGAGTCAAGTCCTCCTCGAGTTTCAGCCGCTCCAGCCGGTCGCCATCCATAAAGGGCTCGAAGGCAACGACCTGCTCGGTGATTGATTGCTTGGCGCGATACAGCGCAACATCGGCGTGGCGCATCAACGACGTCACCGTCGCCGCCTGGCCATCCCACCAGCTGATCCCGACGCTGGTACCGACGCCGATACGGTGCCCGGACAGGAAAAACGGTTCGCAGATCGCCTCCACCAGCGAAGCCGCCAGGAATCGTGCGGTTTGAAGGCTCGCCGCCGGGACGACGGCGGTGAACTCGTCACCGCCGGTCCTGGCGATCAGCAAGGCCGCGACCAGTGTTTCCTGGGCGCGACGCGCGGTCTCCTTAAGCACCTCATCGCCAATTGCATGGCCGAGCGCGTCATTGACGGCCTTGAAACGATCGAGATCGAAGGACACCAGAGCCACCCCGCCGTCCGGCGTCGGCCCGCTCAAAATGTTCTCCAACAGTTGCTCAAGGGCGCGACGATTGCCCAACCCCGTCAGGCTGTCGTGCAACGCCATGAACCGTATGCGGTCATGCGCCTTCTGACGTTCGGTGATGTCGCGCAGTGTCAGTGTGGCGTAGACGATATCGCCGGAAGTCTCCCCCGATCGATCGGCAAATCCTGACAGCCAGAACGGGACGATCGAATACTCCACCACCCGCTCTGCGCCCGTGGCGAAATGAAGGACGTGCACCGCCGGCTTGCCGGCTCCCTCGCCGCGCTCGAACGCCGCGACGATATCTGCGACATGTTGTCCGATCTGCGCAGGCAACTCATCCAGCCGGTTTGCGCTCTCAAGGCCGAGCAGCTCCAGAGCTTCGCGATTGATGCGGGTGACTTGCAAACGTTCGTTCAGGATCGCGACGCCGTGAAATCCATCGTCGAGGACACGTTCGAGCACGCTCTGGCTGTTGGCTGCCTGGGTCCGGGCGATCCAGAGCCGCACGCGACGAAGACCAAATTCCCGGAAAAGCACCCAGATGGAACAGGCAGCCAGGAGCACATGGATGGCAGCGGTTTCCAGTACGATCGCATGGCCGTTCTGCAGGTAGAGTGCCAGCATTTCAGCCGTGACGGCAAGACCGACAAGGGCGGCGATCGCATAACGGGAGGACAGACGAATGGCGCAGGCGAACACGATGAATGCCATTCCAGCCAGCACGAACCACGGCGTGGCGAGGAACGTCAACGCCCGCTCCTGAAGCAGGGACTCGGTGGCGAGCGCGATGACCGTCGATCCGGAAACGATGCCGCTGACGGGAACGTCAAAGAGGTCGCGGAGCTCGATCGCACTGGCGCCGACGATCAAGGTTTTTCCCGCGAGCGACTCGGGCGCGACGCGATCCCTCAGAAGATCGACATAGGAAACGCGCGGCAGTCGCTCGGCGGAAATCGCATAATCGATCCCGAACAGGCCCGTCCCAGCCTCGCGGTCAGCCAGCAGGGAGGGCATCGAGGTCAGGGTTTCCCCGTTGGCGTCGATAGCGAAAGGAAACCGTCTGACCTGCCCGTCGCCATCCACAGGGACGTTGACGCCGGCCGGCCAGGAATTTTGCAAAAAAAGCTCGATCGGAAACGAAGCGCGCACCGCCATGCCAGCCGCCGTATCGGCCTGGACGAAGGATGCGAGGAAGGTCTCTATTCTGGTCTCGGCGAGGGCCGCGGCGAAGGCCCGGTCCTGTTCCGGCGTCGATACGGTGCTGAAATCGATGTCGAACGCGACGCGGGCCGCGCCGGCCCGCTCCGCTGCCCGCAAGAGATCGCCGTGCAATCGCCGCGGCCAGGGCCAAACGCCGATTTCCGCGAGGCTTCGGGCATCGATGTCGACCAGGACGACATCGCCGATCGGCGCAATCGACTGTGTCTGGAAGCGCAATTCGGCAAGACGATCGTCCACCGTTCGCAAGAACCCGGAAAGGCTCGCAAAGACTATCGCCGCGGCGACGAAGAGCCCCCCAGCCGCGCGCCGCAGCACCGCAGGATTCCGCTTACCGATGGGTGAAAACCAGGCCATACGCGTCCTTGCAAGAGGCCACCAGGGCGATGTGGCGGAGCTTATTTCTTGCCATTGCCGCCGCCATTGCCGCCGCCGTTTCCACCGCTGTTGCCGCCGCCATTGCCGCCACCGTTGCCGCCACCGTTACCATTGCCGTTGCCGCCGCCGTTACCGCCGCCATTGCCGCCACCGTTACCATTGCCGTTGCCGCCGCCATTGCCGCCGCCGTTTCCACCGCCATTGCCGCCGCCGTTACCGCCGCCATTGCCGCCACCGTTACCATTGCCGTTGCCGCCGCCGTTACCGCCGCCATTGCCGCCACCGTTACCATTGCCGTTGCCGCCGCCATTGCCGCCGCCGTTTCCACCGCCATTGCCGCCGCCGTTACCGCCGCCATTGCCGCCACCGTTGCCGCCACCGTTACCATTGCCGTTGCCGCCGCCGTTACCGCCGCCATTGCCGCCACCGTTACCATTGCCGTTGCCGCCACTATTCCCCCGGGCACCTGAGCGGGCTTCGGCACTGTTTCCCCTGGCCTCGCCATTTTCCCTGCCGTTGCTCTTGTTTGTGTCCGACTTTGGCCCGGTCCGTCCGCCGGCCTTGAAATCAGCCAGGTCGCGACCGAGAGGAGCCACGGCGGAGGGGGCGGGCTTGCCCGGCCGCACACCGGGAGCGTTCTGTCCCGCGGTCTCCAATCCCGCGCTGGATGCGGCAACGCTGGCCGACTGTCCTGCTCCGATCGCCGCCTTTTCACCGCTGCGCAAATCGCTCACCTGAACCAGCCCGCTCGACACATCTATGCTGGTGGTGGATTTGGAGACATCGATAGTGAATGTCGTGCCCTTGACGACAGCCGCCATAAACGGCGTCTCGACGAGAAAATGCGGCCGCCGGCGCTTCTCCACATCGAATTCAATGTTACCCACCTGCTGGATGACGCGGGTCTTGCGGTTGGAGCGGGAGGGCGCCACGACCGCGACGGTGCCAGGCGCCAGCGACATGACGTTGTTATCGCCGACTAGCCGCACCCGGCCGTTCCGCGACGTCTCGACCGTGACGCCCTCGGGAACCGCCATATCCACGCTGAGCCGCACGGGGTCTTTGCCGACTTCGAGGGCCCAGGCTCGTCCCGAAATCCGATCGACGACCCATTCGCCAGCGAACGAACTCTGGACAGGAGCCAGAGAGAGAAGACCAAGCAGAAACAGAAAACCAAAATGACGCATGAGAACACCCGCTGGCGAGAAAGATCAGGTTTATTATGCAGCGGCAGGCATTACGGGGGCATGAATCCCCAGAGCAAACAAACGGTGAAACAATCGCTTAAATATATCGCCAGCTCATCAAACGCGAAGCGGCCCTGCACGGCCGGGCGACCCCGCTTCCGAAATTGCTATTCAGCGGCGCCATACGACATTTGCGGCGACGGAAGATGCTGCCTCGCGGCGGTCGTTCGCCTCACCGTATCGCCGGCACCTGACCCAGCGGAATCACGCCGGTCGAGAGGTTGCCGTCGCGCAGGCTGAGCGTGACGATGTTGCGGCCATTGTCCCGACGGCCGACGAAGCCAATCGCCGAGGCGAGCGATTGCGCCACGGACTGAAGCTGCGGCGCCGCTTCCGCGACCAGCGCCGCGATCCGCTGGGGGTCGGCGACGGCGAGCTCGAAATCGCCGGACAGAATCCCGTCCGCCGCGACCATGAAATCGCCCGACAGTTCGGCGCTGGCGTCACCGAGATCGAGCTTCAGCGAGCGGAGCGTGCCCGCGCGGCCCGCCAGCGCCTCGCCAAGCGTGTGCCCATCCATATGACCGGCGAGCCAGTCGGCGGCACCGGTGATCGTCAGGTCGGCGCTGGCGTCGAATGCCGGCAAGGCGGGCGCGTCCGGCGCCAGGACGCGCCCGTCCGCGCTGGAGACGGCAATGTCGAGATCGCCGTCGCGGCGGCGCGCATGCGCCTCGAATCGGTCGGCCTCGAACAGCGGCAGACGACCGGCAGCCGGCTGCGCCAGCGCCACCACCGGCCGGTCGGCGACCANGGCGGCGCGCATGCGCCTCGAATCGGTCGGCCTCGAACAGCGGCAGACGACCGGCAGCCGGCTGCGCCAGCGCCACCACCGGCCGGTCGGCGACCAGCGCGAACTGGTCCATTCCATCGCTCCAGAAGCTGGCGCTCGCCTGTGCCAGTTGCCAGCGGATATCGAGCGGCGGCGTCTGCTGCGCATCGACGATCAAGGGGCTGTCGAGTTCCGCGACGACGCGATTTGGCCGGTAGATCTGGGCGGCGGTCCGAAGCGCCCCGGCGGTGGCGCGCAAGCCCTGTCCACGTGCATCGCCCGGCGCCTCGATGGTGACTGCGTCGCAGCGGAGGCCGAGCCGGAACGGATAGCCGAAAACGGTGCGCCCTGGGCAGCCGATCTCGGTGCCTTGCACGCGGGCGTCCGCGATGACCTGCGTGACCTGCGCCTCGAGCTGACCGGCGAGGTAGTACCAGGCGCCGCTGAGGCCGCCGGCGAGAAGCAGCGCCACCACGCCGACCCAGACATAGGCTTGTCTCGCTCTCGAAGTCTTGTCGCTTGACGCCGCCATGCCATTACCCTTTTTGAGCCCCGGTCGGGATGAACTGACGGACGGGGCATTTTGAGGGCAATGGACGATTTCTGGGTGTTTGGCTACGGCTCGCTGATCTGGCGGCCAGGCTTCGAATTCGAGGAGCGGGTCAAGGCGCGGCTGGCCGGCTATCACCGCTCACTCTGCGTGCGCTCCTTCGTGCATCGGGGCACGCCCGAGCGGCCGGGCCTGGTCTTCGGCCTCGACCGGGGTGGCTCCTGCGTCGGCATGGCGTTCCGCGTCAGGGGAGCGACGCGGGAGGCGGTGGTCGATTATCTGCGGGCGCGCGAGCTCGTCACCCATGTCTATCGGGAGCAGACCCTGCCGGTGCGCCTCACCGACGGACGCAATATGCGCGCTCTGACCTATGTCGTCGATCGCGGCCACAGCCAATATGCTGGCCGCATGACGCCCGAGCATGCCGCCACGCTGGTCCGCCGCTCGCACGGTCAGTCCGGCGCCAATGTGGACTACGTGACCAGCGCCCTCGACCACATTCGCGAGATGGGGTTGCGGGACCGCTGGCTGGAAGACGTCGTGGCCCGGCTATAAGGCTAGGGCGGCAGGCGCTGAGCACGTCAGGTGCCCAGGCGGGATGGCTCCGGCGGCGGAGTGCCGTCACGGTGTTGGGCTTCGGCCAGGAGGTCGTCGGACCGGGTCTCGATCGCGTGACGGAGCCGGTCGAGAAAATCGACTCGTGTCAGGCCCGGCTCGATAGGCTCCAGAATATCCGCCCGAATCGTCCCCGGACGGCGGATGAACTGGCGGCGCGGCCAATACAGGCCGGAATTCAGCGCCACCGGCACGACGGGCAGTTGCAACGCCTCGTAAAGGCGGAACACGCCTTGGCGATAGTCGGCCTCGGCGCCCGGCGCGGTCCGGGTGCCTTCCGGGAAAATGACGATCTGGCGACCCTCCGCCACGGCCTTTTCGGCGCCTTCAATCATCGAGGCGACGGCCCCCCCGCGGCGTGCCCGGTCGACCGGGATCATCGCCATGCGCTTGAGGTACCAGCCGAAGAACGGGATCGCGAGCAGTTCCTTCTTGAGGATGAAGGTCGGCCGGTCGAGATCGGGCAAAAGCGCGAAGACGTCCCAGAACGATTGGTGCTTCGCCGCGATAATCGCCGCCTCGAACGGAACGTTCCGCTTGCCGGTAATCGACGCGCCGATGCCGGCGACATGTTCGAGCAGCCAGAGGCTGGACCGCGCCCAGTTCTTGACGATCCCCCAGGCCTTCTCCTCGGAGATCACGAAGAAGACAGGCGAGAAGAGCAGCAATTGGCCGACGAGGTTGAGATAGAACAACACGTTGAAGACGAGCGAGCGCAGCATGGTCATCAAAGGGATCGCTCCGGCGGCAATCGGTGAGGGCGCGCGACGCAACCGGCGCCGCTGGACATCGCCGGAGGCTTTACGCCGTCGACATCAGAAAATCGAGAGACGCGCCCCGATCGCGGACGATCCAGGTGCGCGACGATGGCCATTTCCCCTTCAGGGATCGATGCGCGCAAATTGGGTGGAAACCGCGTCGGGCTGACCGAGGCCGAGGATGAAGCTGGCCCGGGCTGCTACCAGTTTGATATATTCGGTGACCAGGACCCGCGCGCCGACGCCGTTCGGCAACTGGTTGGCGCGCCACAGATCATTGCGCCTGACGGCGTAAGGGGTAACCGAGCGCAGCGTATCGATGCGCGCGAACTCGCGCAGCGAGCGCGGCATATGATAGTCGCTGGTCACCAGGATCAGATCCTGGAAGCCGTGTTCGCGGGCCCATCGGCTGGCAATCTCGGCATTGCCCACGGTCGTCAGCGCTGCACGGTCGATGTCGACGCAGCAGTCGAACCAGGAGGGATCGGTGCCGGTCATGCGCGCCAGCGTCTTGGCACTGGTGTCCGGATTGACGCCGCTGATGAGCAGGCGCCGGCCGCGTCCTTGCGTGAGCAGGTCGATGGCCTGATCAATGCGTAGCGCGCCGCCGGTCAAAACCACGATGCCGTCGGCGGATTCGACCGGTCCGGGGCGCGACAGCAGGCTGACCTCCTCGGTGAAACGCAGGAACCCACCGGCCAGATAACCCACGACCATCACGAACAAGGCGGCGAACGTCAGCAAGACGCGCCGCCGACCGGGGGAGCGCCGCATGCGTCGCGATAGCCGAACACCGCCGGCTTCCATCTCGGGAGACCAAGCCGCCATTGTCATCTTACGATTGTCGTCCCTGAATGCGGCATCGTGTAGGCAAACCTTTGTCGGCGGCGTTCCGCAGAGCTTGTGACAACATGGTTAACGGCATCTTACCGCTCTACCGGCGAAAGCATGTCGATCGCCGCCAGATGGCGCATGACCGTCAGACGAGACGTAAACGCGGTTAATCCTCCGACGGTTGCAATCAGCACGACGACCCCGACATAGCCCATCCAGCCAATGGAAAACGACCCGAACAGCGCGCTGATCTGGTCGGCCTCCGGAGTTGCGCGGTTGCTTGTCGTCCACATCCCCATGGCGGCGAAAAGGACCAGGGCCACCGCCCCGCCAGCCACCGCCCCGACGAGCCCGAGGCTCAGGAAATGACGCTCGAACTCGCCGGCGATGAAGGACGACCGTGCGCCGACGAAATGCAGCACCTCGATGATCTGGCGATTGCCCGACATCGCGCCGCGGGTGGCAAAAACGACGGTGAGCACCGTTGCGATGAGCACCAGCGTCAGCACCGCGACGCCGACGAAGACTGTCGCCCGCGCCATGGTGACGAGGCGCGACACCCACGCCCGGTGATCGTCGAGCTCGGCCGCGGGAACCGCAGCGCGCAGCCGCGTCGCCAGCGCGAAGAAATCCGGCGGCGCGTCCTCGTCGATGGTGATGATCACGAGGCGCGGCACCGGCAGATCGTCGATATTGAGACCTTCTCCCAGCCACGGCTCCAAGAGCCGCGCGGTCGCGGCATCATCGAGAATCGTCGCATCGGCGATACCCGGCGTCGCCAGCGCCAGATCGCGAATGGCGACAAGCGTCGCCGCCATGTCGCGGCCCTCTTCCGGCTTCACCTGAACGGTGATCTCGCGGGAAATGTCGTTCTGCCATTGGGAGGCGGTGTCTGAGACGAGGGTGACGGCGCCGACCGTGAGGCTGGCGAGAAACGTCATAATGGCGATCACCGTCATCAGCGCCCGTCCGGCGACGTTCGCCGGCGGCACGATCGGGGTTTGATGCTCGCGGCCCGGCCGCCCGGCGAGGCGCGCGACGAATGCGCGAAAATCCACCCATCGTTCCGTCAATTCAATCATAGATGTCCAGACGGCCGTCGGAGAGAACCAGGCGGCGGGCGGAGACCTGCTCCATCAGGTCGAGGTCGTGCGTAGCGATGACCACCGCCGTCCCGGTTCGGTTGAGTTCGAGAAAGAGCCGCAGCAACCGGCGGGCCAGCGGCGGATCGACATTGCCGGTCGGCTCGTCGGCCAACAGGATGTCCGGCTGGTCGATCAGCGCGCGGGCAATCGCGGCGCGCTGCTTTTCGCCGCCCGACAGGACCACCGGCGATGCATTCAGCCGCTCGCCCAGGCCGACCCATTTGATCAGGTCGATGACGTCCTGCCGATAAGAGGCCTCGTCCTTGCCGCGCACGCGCAGCGGCAGCGCCACGTTCTCGTAGGTGGTCAGATGCTCGAGCAGGCGGAAATCCTGGAAGACGACCCCGATCCGCCGCCGGATCGACGGCAGGTCCTTGCGCGCCAGCGTGGAGGCGTCGCGGCCGAGAACCGTGATCAGGCCGCGGGTGGGCTTGAGCGCGAGAAACAGCATGCGCAAAAGGCTGGTCTTGCCCGCCCCGGACGGGCCCGTCAGGAACTGGAAGGACTGCCGCTTGACCTCGAAGGAGAGGTCGCGAAGCACCTCCGGCCCCATATCGTATCGCAGCCCGACATTTTCGAACCGAATCACGTCGGAGCGCTCCCATCTCGTCGTTGTCGTCCGCCCAGCATGCGTGCGACTGTGTTGTTTGTTGGTCGCGCAAACGTCAACCCCGCACCGCGAACGGCGTGGCTTCACGGTTTGTTAAGCATGATTCCTTACCGGTTCCTGAACAAGGCAAAACAGAGGATGCGATGACCGAGTTTGGCGGCACATCCCAGGCAACGGCGGGCCGAACGCCGGCGGGACGACGAAGCGCGCTTTCCGGCAAGATCGCCGGTCCGCTCATCGATGGAACGGCCGAGGTGACGACCCGCCGGACGCTGCAAAAGTCCGCCGCGGAGATCGAGGCGGCACGCCGCGGTCTGACGATCGAGCCCGACGACGCCGAGCCATCGCCGGCGCGGGCGTTTTTCGGACAGCGCGGCACGCGGGCATTCCGCGGCGAGACCGGATTCTCCGGCCCGCGCGACTTAGCACCCGACCTCTTCTCCCAAGCCTTCGCGCCCTCCCATTTCGTCTCCCCCGCCCCGTCCGAGGCGGCGGAGCGATCGATCCTGGCCCGCGCCCGTGCCATGCGATTCCGCAACGCAGCCCTGGTCGTCGGCGGCTTCCTGATCGGCCTTTTCGCCGTTCCCGCGCTGCTGTTGTCCACCCCGCGATCTCCGATCGCCGCGCCTTTGGCCGATTCGAGCCTTTCCGGCCTCCTGCTCCGTGACATCGAGGCGAATATCGCGCCGCGCGGCGACGGCGCCGTTCTTTCGGTTGCCGGGACCGTGGCCAACGACACGGCGGCGGCGGCGCTGCTTCCGCCGCTCCGCATCGTGCTGACCGGGCCGGGGGGCGATCTTCTCACCAAGCCGCTCAGGGCCGACATCGAACGGCTGGCTCCCGGCCAGTCGGTGCGCTTCGTCTCGGCCCTGGCGGTTCCTGCCGGCATCGCGGGCGACGTCAGCGTCCGCTTCGACGACGCCGGAAAGCCGCGCCCATGATCACCGTCCGGGGCAAGCAGATCGCGACCCTGTTCGACCAGGATCGGATCGCGGCGGAAGTCGCGCGTGTCGCCGACGACATCGCGGCGACGCCGTCGACGGACCTTCTGGTGATTTCGGTGCTGAAGGGCTCGTTCGTGTTCGCCGCCGACCTGATCCGCGCGCTGCACCACGCCGGCCTGGCGCCCGAAGTCGAGTTTATCACGCTGTCCAGCTATGGCGCGGGCACCGAGGGCGGCGAGGTGCGGGTGCTGCGCGATATCGAAAGCGCCGTTGAGGGCCGCACCGTCCTGCTCATCGACGACATCCTGGAATCGGGGCGGACGGTCAAATTCGCCCGCGACCTGATGCGCTCGCGCGGCGCCAAGGAGGTCAAGATCGCCGTCCTCCTCGACAAGCGAATGCGGCGCAAGGCCGACATCGAGGCCGATTATGTCGGCTTCGACTGCCCCGACCATTTCGTCGTCGGCTATGGCATGGATGTCGGGCACGCCTTTCGCGAGCTGCCATTCGTCGGCCGCGTCGTCGAATAATCCACAGGCGACGAAACCATTCGTCAGCGATTGGTATGTACTGGTCAGCTACACGTCAGTTTTGACGTCTACTGGCATAAGGTGGTTTTGCGTATGGTCAAAGCAGGAGGCTTTGAGTGGCACGAATTCTGATCGCGGAAGACGATCCGAGTGTTCGCGTGCTGGTGTCGCGGGCCCTTGGGCTCGAGGGCCACGAGGTGACCGTCGCCGAGGATGGCGAGCTGGCACTCGATATCCTGGTCGAATGTGACGGCGATTTCGATTTCGTCCTGTCCGACATCCGCATGCCGGCGATGACCGGAATCGAACTCGCGCACGAGATCGGCGCCTCCTGGCCCGATCTGCCGGTGCTGTTGATGACCGGCTACGCCGAGCAGAAGGAAGCCGCGGACGATCTCGCGGCGATCATCGAGGGCGTTGTTGAAAAGCCGTTCTCGATCGTCGAGATCCGCCGCGAAGTCGGGCGTATCCTGGCGGAACGCGAAGCCGCGAAACAATCGGACGAAACCGAGAACGCGGGCAACCTGTCGATCCGCCGCTGCGCCTGACCACAGATCCCGCGCCGACAGGTCTCAACCTGGAAACGTCAGCGCGAGAAGATCGCCGCGCAGAGCCTCCTCGTCCCGACCGCCGAGCAGGCGGTCGACATCGTCATGGGTGGCCCGCCAGATCGGCACCGCCTCGACGAGCAGATCGCGGCCGGCCTCGGTCAGCGTGAGGCGGCGGCTGCGCTTGTCCTTCGTGTCGGGCAGAATCGTCAAAAGCCCCCGCCGCTCGAGCGGTTTCAGATTCGCCGTCAGCGTCGTGCGGTCCATCGCCAGCAATGCCGCCACGTCACCGAGGCGCGGCGGCTCCGGCCGGTTGAGCGAGACCAGCAGCGAATATTGACCATTGGTCAGACCCACCGGTTTCAGCGCCTCGTCGAAGCGGCGTCCGATCGCCCGCGCCGCGCGCTGCAGATGCAGACACAGGCAGCGGTCGCGAACTTCGTGGGTCGTGGCCAGGGGCAAATCGTCTCGCATGGTTCTCATATTAGGTTGATATCAACGTTTTTGTCCACTTAGTATTCGGGACCACCACAAGAGGGAGCCCGGTTCGTCTATGAACGTCTATATCAATTTGCCCGTTGCCGACCTTGATCGATCGCGTCGCTTTTTCAGCGTGCTCGGTTTCGAGTTCAACGATCAGTTCAGCGACGCCACCGCGCTCGCCATGCGGATCAGCGATACCTGCTTCGCCATGCTGCTGACGCACGAGAAGTTCGCCAGCTTCACGCCCAGGCGGATCGCCGATGCCCGCGAGACCAGCGAAGTCCTGACCGCGCTGCAGTTGGAAAGCCGCGAGGCGGTCGACCGGCTGACGGACATGGCGCTCGCGAACGGCGGCGGCGTGGTGCGCGATGCCGAGGACCACGGCTTCATGTACGGCCGCGCATTCGCCGACCTCGACGGCCATATCTGGGAGCTGTTCTGGATGAATGCAGACGCCATGGGAGGCGACAAATGAGCGGGAGGCCGAAGGTGCGCACCTGCCTGTTGTTCGACGGCCGGGGCGAAGACGCGGCGAAGTTCTATGTCTCGCTGCTGCCCGACAGCCGGATTGAGGACATCGTGCGCCCTGGCCCGGACGGCCCGGCGCTGGTGGCGGAATTCACCCTCGCCGGCGCGCCTTACATGACGCTGAATGCCGGACCGCAATTCCAGCATACGCCGGCGGCGTCGATTTCGGTTCTGACCAAAGACCAGGCCGAAACGGATCGGCTCTGGGATGCGCTGCTTGAGGGCGGCGGCAGCGCGGGGCACTGCGCCTGGCTCACCGACAAATTCGGCGTCTCCTGGCAGATCGTCCCGGACGCCGTTCCGCGGCTGCTCGGCGCAGACGACAAGGCCGCCGCCATGCGGGCGCGTGATGCCATGATGGCGATGGGAAAGATCGATATCGCCGCGCTGGAAGCGGCATTTGAAAACACGTGAAGGAGGAAGAAAGATGAGCAGGAAACCAAAATCCGCCGCCGAGCTCGCCGCGTCGTCCGGCATGCACTCGGTCAGCCCGCACCTCGTGTGCCGGGGTGCTGCCGATGCCATCGCCTTCTACGAGAGGGCGTTCGGCGCAACGAAGATGATGGTCCTGCCCGGACCGGACGGCAAGATCATGCACGGCTGCGTCTCGATCAACGGTTCGTCGGTCATGCTCGTCGATGAAAACCCCGAATACGGGCTGAAATCGCCCAAGCTACTCGGGGGGAGCCCGGTGACCATGCACCTGATCGTCGACGACGTGGACGTCGCTACCGACAAGGCCCTCGCCGCGGGCGCGACCGTGGTGATGCCCGTTGCCGACATGTTCTGGGGCGACCGCTACGGCGTCGTCGAGGACCCGTTCGGGCATCGCTGGTCCATCGCCACCCCCACGCGCGAACCGATGACCGAAGCAGAGCTGCGGGACGCCGCCAAAAGCGCCTTCGCCTGAACGACAGTAAACTGGGAGAAAACCAATGGCCTATATCGACGGAATGATCGCCGCGGTTCCGACCGCCAACAAGGACGCCTTTCGCGAGCACGCCGTGAAGGCGGGGGCGATCTTCAAGGAGCACGGGGCGCTGTCGCTGACCGATTGCTGGGGCGACGACGTGCCGGAGGGCAAGCTGAACTCCATGCACACCGCCGTGATGCGCAAGCCGGATGAAACGGTGGTGTTTTCCTGGATCGTCTGGCCATCGAAGGCCGTGCGCGACGCGGGGATGCAAAAGGTGATGGAGGATCCGCGCATGCAGGCGGGGACCATGCCCTTCGACGGCAAGCGCATGATCTTTGGCGGGTTCGAGGTGATCGTCGAGGGATAGCGGCCACTCCTGAAGCCGTTCTCCTACGGCGTCTTCAGCAGCCGCTCCAGATAGTCTCGTTCGAGCTGCGGTGACAGGGCGTCGCCGAGGCGGTTGCGGATGGCGTCGAGAATGCGCCGGGCGCGCTGGGTGTCGATCTCGTCCGGCACGCCGACATCCTGGCCGAAGTCCGGTCCCTCGGTCTGGCGCTGCCGGCCGAGCGGATCGCGGCCGGAGCGCTGCTGCTGGCCGCCGAAGCCCTGCCCCATCTGCCCTTGCGCGCCCTGGCTGCCCTGCCCCTGCATGGCTTCCTGCATCTGCCGCATCATGTCCTGCCCGCCGCGGCGCAGCGCCTCCATGGCGCGGCCCTGCTCCCCGACGGCCTCCCCGTCGTTGCCCTGGCCAAGCGCGCCTTCGGCCTTGCCCATCGCCTCGCCGGCCTCGCCGAAGCCGTCGGACGGCTCCATGCCCATGCCTTCCAACTGCTTCTGAAGGGCCTCCAGCTCCTGCTGGAGCTGGCCCTGCTGCTCCTGCAGCTGCTTCATCATCTCCTGGAGCTGTTCGGCGGTCATCGGTTCGCCTTGCTGGCCATCCTGCGGCTGGCCCTGTTGAGGCTCGCCGGGCTGGCCTTGCTGGCGGTCCTGTTGCTGGCGCTCGAACTGCCGGCGGCCGAGATCGAAGGTCTGGTCCTTCAGCTGCTGCTGGCGCTGCAACATCTCGCCCAGCTTGTTCATCTGCTGCTGCATGGCGCTTTGTTGGCCCTGCTGCTGCTGGCCGGGCCGCATCGCCTGGAGGTTGTCCATCATCTGCTGGAGTTCGGAGAGGAGCTGCTGCGCGGCATCCTTGGAGCCCGATTTCGCCAGATCCTCGATCCGATCCATCATCCGCTCCAGATCCTGCGGACGCAGCTCCTGCATGTCGCCCATCTGCAGCTGATCCTGGCTCATCGGCGGCTGGTTGCGCATCGCTTCGGCCAGGGCCTGCATGTATTCGCGCATCGCCTCGCGCAGTTCCTGCATCAGCCGGTCGATCTCGGCATCCGACGCCCCCTCCTCCAGCGCCTCGGCGAGCTGTTCGCGCGCGTCGCGCAGGCGCCGCTCTGCCAGCGACAGATTGCCATCCTCGATACCGAGGGCGATCTCCCACAGGAAGTCGACCGACGACAGCAATGCCTCGTCGCTGTAGGCGGTGGCGATGCGGGTGCGCGCGGCACGGAGCGCCAGATAGTCGGCCGGGTTCTCGATGAACTCCTCGCCGCGCAGGGTGACCGCGTCGAGCATCTCGACCACGCGCGGCACCGCGTTCGCATCGAGCGCGAGCATTCGCCGCTGCTCGACGACGGCGCGAGCGAGCGGATTGGTGAACCGCCGCTCGGGCAATGTCAGCGGCATCGTTTCGGAACGACCGGACTGGCCGGCGTCATCGGTGGCAACCAGCGTCATCGCCACCTTTGCCCCGGCATAAGGACTTTCGGTCAGATCGGCGCTGGTGCGCCCCTCGGCCGCGCCCTTGGTGCGACGGGGCAGAGCAAGGTTGATCTCGGGCGCGGCGACCAGCGGCCGGGCATTGGCAGCGACGACATCGTCGGCGACGACGATCTCCGCGCGGCCTTTGCGCACGCCGTAATCGTCGGTGACCGTATAGGCGAGCTGCAGCGCGCCGTTACGGGCTTCGCTCGGCTCCTCCTTGAAGGCGATCTTAGGATCGGCGTCGGGCGTCACCGCGAAAGTCCAGCGACCGAGCGTCGAAAAGGCAGTGGCAAGCGCCGCCTCGCCGCTTTCTTCCAGGGCAAAGGCGTATTCGCGCGGACCGGCCGCGACCTTCGCCAGCTTCGGCGCCTCGCCATCCCCCGCCGTCTCGGCCTCTTCGTCGGCGCCGACCGGTGCGACGGTGATCGGCTCCGCGCCTTCAGCCGTCGCAGTGAAGACGAGGTCGGCGGCCGCACCGTCGGACAGACGGACGGACAGGACGCTGCCCTCGGGAACCCCGATCGGCCCGTCACCCGCGCCGCCGGCGTCGGTCAAGAAGATCGGCGCCCGGCCGGTATAGCTCGGCGGCGTCACCCAGGCGTCGACACGGGCGACGGTCACCGCTTCGGCGTCCGCCGGGGCGAACGCGTCGAGAACCCGGCCGCCGCCGGGGCCGAAAGAAAACGCGAAGGCGGTGACCAGGAGCAGCGCGACAAGTGCCCGCAGGCCAAAGGGGTCCAGCCGTTCGGTCCGGGTGTTGGGGGAGCCGCCGCTGAGATTGCGCAGCCGCTCGGCCATGCGCCGCTGGTGCTCGTGCCACAGGGCTTTAGCGAAGGGATCGTCCGAGACGGCGTGGTCGCCCTGCACCCGCAGCGGCTGGTGGGCCAATCGGCTGACGCTTTCGATCCGGGCGTCGACGTCGCCGGCCGTCGGCAGCCGCAGCCCACGGTTGAACCAGAGCGCGGCCACGGCAAGGCCGGACAGAACCGCCAGAACGGCGCCGCGGCCATAGAACGGCATCGCTGCGAACAGGCCAAACCAGGAAAGAATCAGGAAGACGCCGGCGAGACTGGCGAAGGCCAGGACGAGCGGCCACGCCCGCTCGACGAGGAGCGCCGTGGCGGCGAATTTTCGCGTCAACGCGATCCGTCCGGCCTTGGTCCAGTCGTTGTGCCGGTCGGTCTCGGCCATGGGCCCGCTCTCGTTCTTTTTACGTGCGGAGAACCTTACCGGATTTTACGGCGAAGGCGAGGCGAGTGACGCAGGTGTGAAGGCGTGCCAACCGCGATCAAACGTCGCCCTCTAGCCACGGCGGCAGTCCGTCGAGGCCGATCAACTCCTCGATGGTCTGGCGCGGGCGGACGACATGAAAGGCGTCGTCCCGGACCATGACTTCCGCGATCAGGGGGCGGGAATTGTAGGTGCCCGACTGCACCGCGCCATAGGCCCCGGCGGAGGAGACATAGACGAGATCGCCCGCTTCGACGCTGGGCAGGTCGCGGTCCTTGGCGAGGAAATCGCCGCTCTCGCAGACCGGTCCGACGACGTCGGCGACGATCCGTCGCGCGTCCGGATCATCAACCACCGGATGGATGTCGTGCCAGGCGTCATACAGCGTCGGGCGAATCAAATCGTTCATCGCCGCGTCGACGATGACGAAAGTCTTGCCCTCCGCCTTCTTCACATAGAGGACCTTGGTCACCAGAATGCCGGCATTGGCGGCGATCAGCCGGCCGGGCTCGAACACCACCTGGCAGTCGAGGTCGCGCACATGCCGCTTGACGATCTCGGCATAGGCCGGCGGCTCCGGCGGCGGCGCGTTGTCGCGGCGATAGGGCACGCCGAGCCCGCCGCCAAGGTCGATGTGATCGATCGTGTGACCTTTCACGCGCAGCTTGCGCACCAAATCGGCGAGACGGTCGAACGCCTCGTCGAAGGGCTCCAACTCGACGATCTGGCTACCGATATGCATGTCGATGCCGGAGACGTGAATGCCGGGCAGCGAACGGGCACGATCGTAGACCGCCTCGGCGCGCTCGAAGGCGATGCCGAACTTGTCGGACTTCTTGCCCGTGGAGATCTTGGCGTGGGTGCGCGCGTCGACATCCGGATTGATGCGGAAGGACACATTGGCGCGGATACCGGCCTGTGCCGCGCGGGCCGAGATCGCGTCCAACTCGGGCTCGGATTCCACGTTGAAGCAGAAGATCCGCGAGGCGAGAGCCAGATCGATCTCCTCGATGGTCTTGCCGACCCCGGAGAACATGATCTTCTCTGGCGGAATCCCGGCCTTGAGCGCGCGCAGCAATTCGCCGCCCGACACCACGTCGGCCCCCGCCCCGAGCCGGGCCAGCGTCGCCAGCACCGCCTGGTTGGAGTTCGCCTTCATGGCGTAGCAGACCAGCGCGTCGATATCGGCGAAGGCGCGGGCGAAGACCTCGTAGTGCCGGGTCAGTGTCGCGGTCGAATAGCAATAGAACGGCGTGCCGATGTCGCGCGCGATCGCCGCCACACTGACGCCCTCGGCGTAGAGGGCGCCGTCCCGGATTTCGAAATGATTCATGGCAAGGCTTGCGGTGGTCGAAGCGGAATAACCGGCTCGGTTTCGGACCTAGTGGTCCGATTTCGACATTTGCATCCCGCTTGCAGCACCCTGGCAAGCAAATGTCGAAATCAAAGGACCACTAGCAACTTTATGACTCTCGTGGATTTTTCAAATTTGACATTTGATTTCGAGTCCGCCGCACGTGCGTATCAAATGTCAAATTCAATCCACTAGTTCAGCAGCGGATCGAGGAAGAACCGTTTGCCGGAGGCGTCTTTGTTCCGGGTGACCTCGGCGGCGCTGACCATATTGTCGTTCTGGACATCCGAAATCCGTGCGGCACGAACGGCTGTGCCGGTCTCGCCGCTGCCGAGGACGTTGGTGGTCCCGCCTTGGGTCTGTTCCGCCACCACGGCGGGCACCTCGTTGGTGTCCGGTGCCACCGGCAGGTTTTTCACGCCGCAGCCGCCAAGAACCGACAGCACAGCCAGAATCAGCACCGGCTTGGCCGCAAGGCTCGATCGCTCCGTCATCTCGTCACCCCTCAGCACATCGCCAACCGTCGATCCCCGTCACCGCGGTGATAACGGTTCGCGACGAAGAAATCACCACCCGCGGCGACTATTCGCCATTGCCGCCGAGTCGATCGCGCCAATAGGCGATCTGGGCGCGGACATTGGCGGGCGCCGTGCCGCCGAAGCTGGTGCGACTGTTTACCGAGGCATCGACGCCGAGCACGGAATAGACCGCGTCGGTGATCCGCGCCTCCAGCGTTTGCAGAAGATCCAACGGCAGATCCTCGAGCCCGACGCCGCGCTCCTCGGCGAGCGCCACCGCCCGTCCGGTCACATGATGCGCCTCGCGGAACGGCAGCCCCAGTTCCCGCACCAACCAATCGGCGAGGTCGGTGGCGGTGGAAAAGCCGTGGCCGGCCGCCCGGCGCATCGCCTCGGTTTCGATGGTCATGTCGCGGACCATGCCGGTGGCGGCGGCGAGCGCCAAGGCCAGCGAATCGATCGCGTCGAAGACCTGTTCCTTGTCTTCCTGCATGTCCTTCGAATAGCTGAGCGGCAGCCCCTTCATCACGGTCAAGAGCGAAATCAGCGCGCCATTGATGCGGCCGGGCTTCGCCCGAACCAGTTCGGCGGCATCCGGGTTCTTCTTCTGCGGCATGATCGAGGAGCCGGTCGAGAACGCGTCGGACAGCCGGACGAAACCGAATTGCGGCGTCGACCAGATGACGATTTCCTCGGCGAGACGCGACAGATGCGTGCCGCAGATCGCCGCGACCGAGAGAAATTCCAGGGCGAAGTCCCGATCGGACACCGAATCGAGCGAGTTGCGGGTCGGCTCGCGAAAGCCCAGCGCTTCCGCCGTCTGGTGCCGGTCGATGGCAAAGCCGGTGCCGGCAAGCGCAGCGGCGCCGAGCGGACATTCGTCGAGACGGGTGATCGCGTCACGGCAGCGCGACAGGTCGCGGGCCGCCATTTCGACATAGGCGAGGCAATGGTGGCCGAAGGTGACCGGCTGGGCGACCTGGAGATGGGTGAAGCCGGGCATGATCGTGTCGGCATGCGCGTCGGCCTTGTCAAGCAGCGCGCCGATGAAGGCTTCAAGCGCTTCGGCGAGCGCGCCGAACGCCGTCTTCACATGCAGGCGGAAATCGACCGCGACCTGATCGTTGCGCGAACGGGCGGTGTGCAACCGGCCGGCGGCGGGGCCGATCAGCTCGGCCAGCCGCGCTTCGATATTCATGTGGATGTCCTCGCGCTCTCGCGAGAAAGTGAAGCGCCCGTCGGCGATCTCGGCCCGGATGTCCTCCAGACCCGCTATGATCTGGCTGGCATCCTCCGCCGAAATGATGCCTTGATCGGCCAACATGGCGGCATGGGCTTTCGAACCGGCGATATCCTCGTCATAAAGCCGTCGATCGAAATCAATCGAGGCGTTGATCTCCTCCATGATGGCGTCGGGTCCGGCGGCAAAGCGACCACCCCACATCGCATTGCTGGACGTGGGGGCGTTGCTTGACTTGGGAACGTTGCTGGTCTTCTGGCGCATGGATACTCGAAAGGGCTTTTGACGGTATGTCCGAGGAAACACGACAGGCTTCGAACGGGCGGCGGCTCGGGGTCATCGCCGGGATCGCGCTGATCTCAGGCATCGCGGCGGGCGGTGTCGTCCTATACGTGAGCGAGACGGGGTCTGGCAACGAAGTCGCCGCCACGTCCTGCCCGGCCGACGAGGCGATCTATGCCGCGATCGACGGCGCGGCGCGCGGCGAGGTCGCGGCCGTGCAGGCGCTCGACGCGCCCTTCGACATCTCGGCCATGGCGTTTACGGACGGCGACGGCCAGCCGGCAAGCCTGAAGGATTTTTCCGGCAAGACGCTGCTGGTCAATCTGTGGGCGACCTGGTGCGTGCCCTGCCGGCTCGAAATGCCGGCGCTCGACGCGCTGGAGCAGCAGGAGGGAGGCGAGGATTTCGCCGTGATCCCGATCAACATCGACACCGGCAGTATCGACAAGCCGAAGAAGTTCTACGCCGAGACCAAGCTCACCGCCCTGCCCCTGTATCGCGACGAAACGATGGGCGTGTTCGACGATCTCAAAGGGCGAGGGCTGGCTTACGGCCTGCCCGTCTCGGTACTGGTCGGACCCGACGGCTGCGCCCGCGCGGCGATCAACGGCCCGGCGGAGTGGGCGAGCCCGGACGCGGTGAAGCTGATCGAGGCGGTCAAGGAGAGCGGGCGGAAGGTTTGAGGGGGCGTTCCCCGTCACCAGGGTGTTGTCGGTAAGGCAATTATGCCTTACATTGTGATTTCAACGCGAGGATGGCCCCATGTCGATTCTAACCGTTACCGCCAAAGGCCAGGTCACGTTAAAAAAGGACATTCTCCAACATCTTGGCGTGAAGCCAGGTGAGAAGATCGAAGTCGATATGCAGCAGGACGGAAAGGTCCTGCTGCAGAGCGAACGAAAAACCGGTTCGCTGGAGAATTTCTTCGGAAGCCTAAAGCACAAGGCTACCGGGCCAGCGCCGGCGATCGAGGAACTGAACGAGATTATCGTGGACGGGTGGGCAAAGCGGCGGTGATCATTATCGCCGATACCAATGTGCTCATCCGCGCGCTTGTCGGCGATGAGCCGAATCAGAGTCCAAAGGCGGTTGAAATTCTAAGGCGTGCATCTTCGGTTGTACTGACGCTTCCAACACTCTGCGAAATTGCCTGGTCCTTGCGGCAACGATATCGGCTGAGTTCCGCGGAGCTATTCGACACGATTACCGGCATCCTGTCGGATCAGAAAGTCATCTGCGACCGGGCGGCGGCCGAGGCCGGCCTTGCCATGCTGACGGCCGGCGGGGATTTCGCCGACGGCATCATCGCGTTCGAGGGCCGCAGGCTCGGTGGAGACATCTTCGCGACCTTCGACACAAAGGCGGCGCGCCTGATTGCTGAGACAGGCGGGCGCGTCGAACTGCTTTGAAGACGCCCTCGAGCCGGCGCGACCACCCGCTAGTAGTGGTACGACTCCGACGCTTCGAGCCCGCACCAGCGACCCTCGCGGACGAAACGGACGTTCGCGTTTGGTTGCCGGGAGACCGCTTTTTCGATCTTTTCCCCCGCTCAAACGGCCACTTTTGCCCTTTTCGGAAACGTATGAGTCTTGGCTGGCACTAAGCCTAGACGGATGTAGTTTCGAGCAACTGTGCTCAGATGTTGGAAAAATAGAATGGGGCGGCTTGGTTGGCCTCTACGGCTTCCAAGACCTCCATAAGATACTTCTGTTTGTCCGCTTCCAGACGCTCCAAGAGTTTCCTCGGCGTGGTTGTGTTCGGGTCGTTCCGTGCGCCCCAGAGGATGACTTCAAGCAGTGTCGGGATAAGTTCGATACCAGTTTCAGTGAGCTCATATCGGTATCTTCCTTTTGTTGCAGGATCGGAAACTTTTCGAATTATGTTTTTTTCTTCCAGGCTTTTCAGCCTGTCCGCTAGAATATTGGTGGATATATTTTCTTGAGCCTCCAAAAATTCTCCGTAGAAGCGCCGCCCTTTGAAAACCATGTCCCGGACGATCAAGAGTGACCATTTGTCCCCGATCGCGTCGAGGGAAAAGGCAATAGGACAGCCGGATTGTCTCTTGTTAGTCTTGCTCTTGGCCATCCTGGCATCTCGCTCGTTATCGTTCACCTCACTGTAAGAAACCTAACTTGCATTATGCAAGGCCTGTGGTAGGCTTGTAAAATGCAAGTGGCTCAGGGAGAACGAGTGTGCGGAACTTTGTAGTTTGGTTTGATATTCCGGTGAGAGATTTGGACCGCTCGGTCAAGTTTTACGCCGAAGTGATAGCGACTGACCTGGCTGTCGTGGAGGGTGCTCCGAGTCGGCAAGCCAATTTTCCATTTGCGCCGGGAATCGCTTCCGGCTCGCTGCGGGAAAACAAAGAACACAAGCCAGGTGCCGCCGGTACGATGGTTTATCTGGACGGAGGGGATGATTTGTCCGTTCCGTTGGCGCGGGTTGAAGCCGCAGGCGGCACAGTGATCAAAGGCAAGACCGCGATTGGCCCGAACGGTTTCATGGCCATTTTCAAGGACTGTGACGGCAACACGGTCGCACTTCACAGCAGAAATTGAGCTGGGTCAGATATGGAAATTGCTATCAAGAATAACAATCGTAGATGGATGATGTACTCGGCTTTGGCGGGGCTTGCATTTTTCATGTTTGCAAACTTCACAAACTTTTTTTCCGAGCTGAATGTTATCTCCGGCATCATACAAATCGGGATCAATCTCTTCGTTTTTACCACCTGGTTGCGGGGATTTCTGTCCAGCCAAGGAAGAGAAAGATTCATTGCCTTCTTCGGGGTTGCCGCGCCACCTATTCTGGCCGCGATTACGACGTACCGCGTAATTGGCCCATACCTACTTCCTAACTGAACACGTGAAAATCTGTTCTCTGTAGGCATTGGCAAAAACGGCCGTTTTTATTCCGGCAATGGCGAAGACTGAAAGCGCTCGAAAATCAACGGGTACAACCCCCGGCAAAACTAGGCTTAAATTTGGCACGTTTTTTGCCACCGTGCACGAAGCTGCAATTTGCTGCTCCCAGAAGTTGGTCTCTATGGGCTCGATTCTGCCCTTTGCAGTCTCGCCGCTTGGGCGGACTCATTCGTCTCGGTCAATCCACTAGCGTGGTTGTGCCCCTACCGCGTCGGGACCGGATGCTCACCGCGATAGTCGTAGAAGCCGCGGCCGGTCTTGCGGCCGAGCCAGCCGGCCTCGACGTATTTCACCAGCAGCGGGCACGGCCGGTATTTGGAATCCGCCAGCCCGTCATAAAGCACCTGCATGATCGACAGGCAGGTGTCGAGGCCGATGAAATCGGCAAGCTGCAGCGGCCCCATCGGGTGGTTGGCGCCGAGCCGCATCGCAGTATCGATGGACTCGACCGAGCCGACGCCCTCGTAGAGCGTGTAGATCGCCTCGTTGATCATCGGCAGAAGGATGCGGTTGACGATGAAGGCCGGAAAATCCTCAGAGACGGTGATCGTCTTGTCGAGCGCGGTGACGAATTGCCTGGCGCGCTCGAAGGTCGCGTCCTCCGTCGCGATGCCGCGCACCAGCTCGACCAGCTTCATCACCGGCACCGGGTTCATGAAGTGGATGCCCATGAACCGCTCGGGCCGATCGGTCGCCGAGGCCAGCCGGGTGATCGAGATCGACGAGGTGTTGCTGGCGAGGATCGTCGCCTCGGACAGGTGCGGACAGATGTCGCGATAGATCTTGCGCTTGACCGTCTCGTCCTCGGTCGCCGCCTCGATGACGAGGTCAAGGCCGCCGAGAGCCGCGGGATCGGTCACGGTCGTGATGCGGCTCAGCGCCTCGGCCCGCTCGGCCTCGGTGATCTTTTGCGACGACAATTGCCGGTCGAGCGCGGCGCTGACACGCTCGAGGCCGGCGGCCGTGCGATCCGCCGCGATGTCGTAGAGCGTGACGTCATAGCCGGCGAGCGCGGCGACATGGGCGATGCCCGCGCCCATCTGGCCCGCGCCGACGATCCCGACCTTGCTGATCCTGTCCGCCATCTCGCCTTCAACCGCCTCCCGGATTTTATTGCGCCGCAACAGTAATGCTCACCCGCCCCGCCGTCAAAGGCGGCGCGGCGACGCTCAGAGCTTGTCTTTCAGCTCCGGCAGGATCTGGAAGAGATCGCCGACCAGGCCGTAGTCGGCGACCTGGAAGATCGGCGCTTCCTCGTCCTTGTTGATCGCCACGATCACCTTGGAATCCTTCATTCCGGCCAGATGCTGGATCGCGCCGGAAATGCCGGCGGCGATGTAGAGGTCGGGCGCCACCACCTTGCCGGTCTGGCCGACCTGCCAGTCGTTGGGGGCGTAACCCGCATCGACCGCAGCGCGGCTGGCGCCGATCGCCGCGCCGAGCTTGTCGGCGACGGGCAGGATGAATTCGTCGAACTTTTCCTTGGAGCCGAGCGCCCGGCCACCGGAGAGAATGATCTTGGCGCTGGTCAGCTCCGGCCGGTCGCTTTCGGCGAGCCGTTCCCCGACGAAGCGCGACAGGCCCGGATCGGCGGCGGCGTCCACCGCCTCGACCGAGGCCGAACCACTTGTCTCCGCCGCTTGGAAGCCGGCGGTGCGCACGGTGATCACCTTCTTGGCGTCGCCCGACTTCACCGTCTGGATGGCGTTGCCGGCATAGATCGGCCGCTGGAAGGTGTCGGGACCGTCGACGGCGACGATGTCGGAAATCTGCATCACGTCGAGCAGCGCGGCGACGCGCGGCATGACGTTCTTGCCCGAGGTCGTCGCCGGGGCGACGATGGCGTCATAGGAAGCCGCAAGCTTGACGATGAGGTCGGCGAGCGGCTCGGCGAGGCCGTGCGCGTAGGCGTCCGCGTCGGCGTGCAGCACCTTGGCGACGCCGCCAAGCTTCGCCGCGGCCTCCGCGACGGCGCCGGAGCCGGAGCCGGCGACGAGGACATGCACGTCGCCACCCATCTGGGACGCCGCCGCGAGCGCCTTGGCGGTCTGGTCGGACAGGGCGGCATTGTCGTGTTCGGCGATGAGAAGCGTGGTCATGCTAGTGTCTCCCGATCGAGGGCAGGTTCCGTCTCAGGTCCGGACGGAGCAGCGAATGCAATGGGCGGAGCCGGTCGTCTCGTCGCAAGTCCGGACGGAAAACCGGTGGCCGCTTTTCCTGGACTTGCTTTAGAGGACTCCGGCCTCGTTCCTCAGCTTGTCGATCAGCTCGTCGACGCTGGCGACCTTGACGCCGGCCTCGCGCTTCTGCGGCTCGACCGTCTTCAGCACTTCCAGGCGCGGCGCGACATCGACGCCGTAATCGTCCGGCGACTTTTCCTCGAGCGGCTTCTTCTTCGCCTTCATGATGTTCGGCAGCGAGGCATAGCGCGGCTCGTTGAGGCGCAGATCCGTGGTCACCACCGCCGGCATCTTGATGTCGACGGTCTGCAGGCCGCCATCGACCTCGCGCGTCACCGTGGCCCGGCCGTCGGCGAATTCCACCTTGTTGGCGAAGGTGCCCTGGCTCCAGCCGAGCAGCGCGGCGAGCATCTGGCCGGTCTGGTTGCAATCGTCGTCGATCGCCTGCTTGCCCACGATAACGAGGTCGGGCTTTTCCGCGTCGACCACGCCTTTGAGGATCTTGGCGACGGCGAGCGGCTCGGTCGGCTGGTCGGTCTTGACCAGGATACCGCGGTCGGCGCCCATCGCCAGCGCGGTGCGGATGGTCTCCTGGGCCTGCTGCGGGCCGACGGAGACGGCGATGATCTCGCTCGCCGTGCCGGCTTCCTTGAGGCGGATCGCCTCTTCCACCGCGATCTCGTCGAACGGGTTCATGCTCATCTTGACGTTGGCGAGATCGACGCCCGATCCGTCCGGCTTGACCCGGATCTTCACGTTGTAATCCACCACCCGCTTGACGGCGACGAGAACTTTCATCGGCGAAGACTCCCCTTGGTCGACCCGGAGCGATCCGGACGCTTGTTCCGTTGAACCTCAGCCTGACCCGCCGCTCGCGAGCGCCCAATGAATGGGGAGGAGATCAGCCGATTGTCGCAATGCGATAAATGACGGTTACGTAAGTGTCAAAAACCCTTGCGTCTCAGGCCGCTTAGTGACGCCCCGGCCGCCATCTTTCAAGCCCCGCGCTCGTCTTTCCGCTTGAGTTCCACCGCGCGCGGCGTCTCGATCCGGCTGTCGAACAGCGGAACGCCCTTCTGACGCAGCACCAGCGTCAGCGCCGCCCCGGCGAAAATGCCGCCGGCATGGGCCGCATAGGAGACGTCCTCGCCGCCCGCGATGAACAGCGCGAACTGCCAGCCGATCCAGATCGCCAAGAGCAGCCAGGCCGGCAGGTACAAAGGGATGCGGCCGAAGGCGAGCACCCACACCCAGACGCGCGGATGTAGCATCAGATAGGCCGCGGCGACCCCGGAGACGGCGCCGGACGCGCCGATCAGCGTCGCCTCGGAGTCCGGCATGATCATCGCGTGCAGCCACGCCCCGGCCGCCGCGCAGGCGAGATAGAACAGGAGAAAGCGGAGATGGCCGAAAGCGTCCTCGACATTGTCGCCGAACACCCAGAGAAACAGCATGTTGCCGAGAAGATGCCAGAAATTCAGATGCAGGAAGGCGTAGGTGACGAAATTCAGCGCCTCGGGCACCGCCACATATTGCGGCGGCAGATCGGCATAGCCGTTCACCACGGCCGGGATGAAGCCGTAGGTGATCTCGAAGGCGGAGAGCAAGGCGCCGGTCTCGCCGGTCGCCGTGAACACCAGATAGATGACGACGTTCACGACGATCAGGCCGACCGTCACATACTGGAAACGGATGCGCCGCAGCCGGTTGGCGTCGTAGATGGGCACGAACACGATCGCGGCGTTCCTTTTCTGGGAGCCTTGCCTCTTCTGGGAGCCGTGTGGCCCGACGCTCTAGCGGCTCTGGCCGGGCACCCACAGAACGTCGCCCTTGCCGTCGTCATTGGCAATACGGGCGGCGACGAAAAGATGGTCCGACAGGCGGTTGATATATTGCAGCGCCGCCGCCGAGACGATCTCCCGCTCCTTGCGGGCGAGTTCCACCATCAGCCGCTCGGCCCGGCGCGCCACGGTGCGGGCGTGATGCAGATGCGTGGCGGCGGGCGAGCCGGCCGGCAGCACGAAGGAGCGTAGCGGCTCCAGCCGGGCGTTCATGGCGTCGATCTCGCGCTCCAGCCGCTCCACCTGCGACGGCACGATCGCCAGCCGCTCATAGGGCAAAGGCTCGGCGGTCTCGGGGGTGGCCAGATCGGCGCCGAGGTCGAACAGCTCGTTCTGGATGCGGGCGAGCATGGCGTCGAGCGCTGCGTCGGCGGAGAGCCGCACAATGCCGACAATGGCGTTCAACTCGTCGACCGTGCCGTAGCTGGCGACCCGGATGTCGGATTTCGGCCGCCGCTCGCCGGTGCCGAGCCCGGTGTCCCCGGCATCGCCGGTTCTGGTGTAGATCTTGTTCAGCTTGACCATGTCGCCTCCGGTTTGGGGCATCATAGGTCATGTCACGGCGGGTGACAGGGTGGCGGGGAAAGAACGCGCCGGCGTGATCTGGAGCGCCGTGCGTCCATCCGGACGCACAAAGGACGCTCTGACATTTTGATTGAGCATCGGATTGATCCAAAAACCGGATTCCACTTTTTGGTCCGATGCTCTAAGGCGCCGTCGCGCCGGTTCCGCGGCCTATTCCTCGAAGCGGCCCGTATCCTCACGATCGCGCTGGTATCGTCGCGTCAGCGGAAATTCCGGCAGCCAGGATTCGCGGCGGATGGTCCAGAGTTCGTAGGTTGGCGTCAGTTGGTCGGGAGCGTCCAGCGATCCGAGGTTCACCTCAATCTCGTCGCCGCTGCGGCCGAAGACCGGCGAGCCGCAGCGCGGACAGAAAAACCGCCCGGCATAGTCGCGTGTTTCGCCCGCGATCGTCACCGCATCCTGCGGGAATATCGCGGAGGCGTGAAACAGCGCCCCATGATGCTTGCGGCAGTCGAGACAGTGACACAGGCCGACCCGGTACGGGCGTCCCGACGCCACGATCCGGACGTTGCCGCACAGACAACCGCCGGTGAATCGGTCCATGCTGCGCCTCCTCTCAGATCAAACCGTTGGACTATTGCCGACGAACCGCGTTCGCCGCGGCGACGGTGCCGTAGCTCGCGAGTCCAAATCCGGTTCTGGCCACCGCTCGCCGGGCTCGGTCTCGCCGGCATCGCCGGTCCTGGCGTCGATCTTGTTCGGCTTGACCGTGAGGCCTCCGGTTTGGCCGGGATCATAGGTCATGGGGTGGCCGGGGATAGGGTGGCGCAGGTCCGGCTCCCGCCCATTCCAGTCGCAAATTGACGATAAGTCACGCTTTAAACGCTGGCATTTTCGCCCGCCCAACAAGCCCGGCCGGTGCTCCGCCCCCCTGCCACAAGCGCATCAAGCCCGGCAATGCTCTGACCCGCGCTGTCAGACGGTATTTCCCCCTTCGGCTGGCGAAGTCGCACACACTCCAGGAGCTTTATGTGTCAGAAATACAACAAATATCGGATTCAACATTCCTAAAAGGAATATACAGTTGCAAAACCGTATAAAAGGCATACCGAATATCATATCAATATATACCACTCTGACGCGTGGGATTGCCATGAAACGCTTTGGTATATGCCCCCTATTATCGCTTCCAGTCCTGTTGGTAATAGGAGCATGCGGCACATATGTTCCAGATATTAACGAGCCGGCATTCGCCGCTCAAGGAAGCCAGTCCCTGGTAAGAGTCGGTCCGGAAAGTTGTTCAATTTGAACAAAGCCTTCGCAGCATTAGGCGGATAGACGCCAGTTTGAGGAATGCGAGCGCGTTGCGCGACAGGTTCTCGAAATCCTT
>NZ_JAZHLK010000039.1:0-34059 GCF_036549515.1 Aurantimonas sp. E1-2-R+4
TTCCCGCGGTTTGCTTTCGTCCACATCGCTTCCATGCCCTCGTCGAATCAAATCAACAGCATGGAATCACAAACGATTCATATCATTCAACTTCTTTGTGGACCGACACTTAGGCTTCCGAATTTGCCGGCTGATTGTCGTCGCTGACGTTTTCCTCGCCCTCTTCGCGTCGCCGCTGTTCAATGGCCTCGCGAACCTCGCCGACGACCGATGATCGCACCAAGCCGGCTTCCGCGGCGTGCGCCGCCGCGGTTTCCAGTGTCGGCGCGACCGTCACGGCGACACCGGCGCGCTTCAGAGCCGAAACGCCGTTGTCGGCCTCCTCCGCGAGATGGCCGCCCGTCACGTCACGAATATAGACGGCGAGGATGCGCCCCGGATAGCGGCGCGCCACTTCGGCGTAGATGACGGCATCGCGCTGGCCGGAATCGCCGACCAGCACGAACGGCAATTGCGGATGGGCCGCCATGACGCGCTCGATCATTTTCAGCTTGTGGTCGTCGTGGCCCCCCGTCAGCCATTTGGTGGCGTCGAGGCCGAAATCCTTCAGAAGCATCGGACCGAGCGGGATGTCGTGCAGCACCATGAAGCGCTCGAACAAATCGAACAGATTCCAAGGGCTGGACGAGACATAGAAGAACGGATTGGTTTCCGGCCCCGCCTCGCCCTCGGCGAGCCTGCGATAAAGGTGCGTGACGCCGGGAAAGGCGGTCCGGCTCTCGGCCGAGTTCGCCGCCACCGTCCGCCAGTGTTTCAGGAAATTCGTGGCACCGGTCTTCACGATAGTGTCGTCGATATCGGAAATGACGCCGAACCGGGCTTTTGGCGAAACGATTCGGATTTCCGCCTTCGCTCCCAGCGGCCGTACGGTGTAATGCGGCGCCTCGGTGAGGATCAGCTCGACGGGAAGCCATGGGGACGCCTCGCTGAGGGCGGGAGGTTCGATGGTGAGATCGAAATATCCCTCTTCGTCGGTCAGCACCTCGCCACTGATACCGCCCGCCGAATAAACGATCCGCGCGCTCCGGATCTCGTCGGTCTCGTAGCGCTTGAGACTGAGCCACACATTGCCGAGGATCGACTCGGTGTGTTCGGCCGAGATCACGCCTTGATCCTCGATCACCCGGCCGCGCAGCCACAGCCCCTCCGGGGTCTGAAACCCGCGATAGGCGAGCAGAATGGGGGTTCCGAGAAGCCCGGCGGCGCGTTTCGCGCGGAAACGGACCCTGTCCCAGAGATTTTCGACGCGGTGCGCGAGCGCGTGAATTTTGTTGGTAGCCATCGTGCAAACGATAGGGCTGCCCGACGGCGCGGCGAGGAAAAATTTGGCTGGTAGACGAAGGGCCGATCGCTCGGCAACCGGCCCTTTTCGCAGCGGACGATTATTTGGCGGGCAAGGCTGCCGGCGCCTCGGACTTGACCTCGGGCGTCCGGACGAACGTTCCGGTCGCGCAGGCGTCCGACGTCTCGTTGAGGAAGGCGAAGATCGTCGTCTGATCGGCGTCGCCGACGCGGCGGTCCTTGAGCATGCGGTCGGCGACCGGCGGCGCCACCACGCTGGCGATGAGATAATCGCGCTGCGGGTCCGACAATTCGCTCATCGCTTCGGTCGCAAGACAGGTGCAGGCGGCCGGCGTCATCGCTTTCATCTGCACGCCGCAAAGACCCGCGATCATCTCGATCTGGTTGTCGCCGTTGACGCGTGGCAGCTCGAATTTCTCGCCGACCTCGTTCGACGGCGGGGCGCTGCTCTTGCTCTCCGCCGTGCCTGACCCGGTCGCTGACGTCGCCGAGCCCGCCGGCGAACCGGAGGCCGTCGCATCGCTCGCCTCGCCGCCCGAAGCGGCTGGTTTCTCAGGGGTTTCCGTCGCGGCTGGGTCGGTCGGCGTAGGCACGCCCTGTGTCGTCGGCATCTCGGTCGTCGATTGCGCAAGAGCTGGCGCATTCATCAGAGCGAGCGCGGCAATTACCGCGAGCCCGGCGCCTGTGGATCGAATCATGCAGTTCCTCCGAAATGACTGAATGTCGGCCGCTCAAGCGGACCGGTCACCGGTGCCCGACGACACACTTAGCACGCGGATCGGAATGCGGCAGTCCGGATAGGGCAGGGACAGACATTTCGACTCGATCCGACAAATTCGAGGACGCGCAGCGAAACCGCCCGTCCTTCGCCGCGCAAGCCTTCGCGAACGCAAACGGCCGGCCCGAGGGCCGGCCGACTGAAAAGGCCTGAAGCGGGAGCGACGCTATTCAATACACCCGCGTTTTCGGCTCGATGTATTCGATCTCGTTGGACAGCGTGTAGGCATGGACCGGTCGATCCTCGAGCGTCACGGTCTTGGTGCCGGTGTCGCAGAAGCTCAGGGTATGCTTCATCCAGTTGGTGTCGTCGCGGTNGGTCGATCCTCGAGCGTCACGGTCTTGGTGCCGGTGTCGCAGAAGCTCAGGGTATGCTTCATCCAGTTGGTGTCGTCGCGGTCGGGGAAATCCTCGCGGGCATGGGCGCCGCGCGACTCCGTCCGGTTGCGCGCCGAATCCATCGTCACCACGGCCTGGGCGATCAAATTGTCGTATTCGAGCGTCTCGATCAGATCGGTGTTCCAGATCAGCGATCGGTCGGTGACCCGCACGTCCTCCGACGCCGACCAGACATCGTGGATCTTCTGATGACCTTCCTCCAGAACCTCGCCGGTGCGGAAGACCGCGCAGTTCGACTGCATGGTCTGCTGCATCCGGTCGCGGAGCTCGGCCGTCGGCGTCGAGCCGGCGGCGTTGCGGAACCGATCGAGGCGAGCGATCGCCTTGTCGCCGGCAGCGGCTGGCAGCGGCGCATGCCCCTCGCCCGGCGTCAGAGTTTCGGCGCAGCGCAGCGCAGCGGCGCGGCCGAAGACGACGAGATCGATCAGCGAGTTCGAGCCGAGCCGATTGGCGCCGTGGACGGAGACGCAGGCCGCCTCGCCCACTGCCATCAATCCCGGCACCACGGTATCTGGATCGCCGTCCTTCTTGGTCAAAACCTCGCCGTGATAGTTCGTCGGAATGCCGCCCATATTGTAGTGGACCGTCGGCAGCACCGGGATCGGCTCGCGGGTGACATCGACCCCGGCGAAGATCTTTGCCGATTCCGAAATGCCGGGAAGCCGCTCGTGCAGCACGGCGGGATCGAGGTGGTCGAGATGCAGGAAGATGTGGTCCTTCTGCTTGCCGACGCCACGACCCTCGCGGATTTCTAGCGTCATTGCGCGGCTGACCACGTCGCGCGACGCCAGATCCTTGGCCGACGGCGCATAGCGCTCCATGAAGCGCTCACCCTCGGAATTGGTGAGATAACCGCCTTCGCCGCGCGAGCCCTCAGTGATCAGGCAGCCGGCGCCGTAGATGCCGGTCGGGTGGAACTGCACGAACTCCATGTCCTGCAGCGGCAGGCCCGCCCTGAGCGCCATGGCGTTGCCGTCGCCGGTGCAGGTGTGGGCGGAGGTCGCGGAGAAATAGGCGCGGCCGTAGCCGCCGGTGGCCAGGATCGTCTTCTTGGCGCGGAAGCGATGCAGCGTGCCGTCGTCGAGGCAGAGCGCGATCACGCCACGACAGGCGCCCTCCTCGTCCATGATCAGGTCGATGGCGAAATATTCGATGAAGAACTCGGTGGAGTGGCGCAGCGACTGGCCATAGAGCGTGTGCAGCATCGCGTGGCCGGTCCGGTCGGCAGCGGCGCAGGTGCGCTGCGCCGGGGGACCCTGGCCGAAATCGGTGGTCATGCCGCCGAAGGGTCGCTGGTAGATCTTGCCGTCCTCGGTGCGCGAAAACGGCACCCCGAAATGCTCCAGTTCGTAAACCGCGGCCGGCGCCTCGCGCACCAGATATTCAATCGCGTCCTGGTCGCCCAGCCAGTCCGACCCCTTGACGGTGTCGTACATGTGCCAGCGCCAGTCGTCCTTGCCCATGTTGCCCAGCGAGGCGGCGACGCCGCCCTGCGCGGCGACGGTGTGCGAGCGCGTCGGGAACACCTTGGTGATGCAGGCGGTCTTGAGGCCGGCCTGCGCGGCACCAAGCGTCGCGCGAAGACCCGCGCCGCCGGCACCGACGACGACGACGTCGAAGGTGTGGTCGGTGATCGGATAGGCCTTGCCGTTCTGGGCCGGCGCGGTGCGATGCGGCTGCCCGGTTCTATTGCCGTCGGCGGTTCCATTCGTTGCCATGGTCAGACTCCGAAGCTCATCTTGACGATCGCGAACAGGCTCGCGCCAGCGATGGCGGCCGCGAAAAACGTATTGAGAATAACGAGGAGCACCTTCATCCCGCCGTGAACGTAGTCCTCGATGATGACCTGCATGCCGATCTTCATGTGGATCGCCGCCGACACGGTGACCAGCGCCATGGCGATTCCGACCAGCGGATTGGCGAAGGCGGCGCGCACATCCGCGTAGCTCTCGTTGTGGAGGGCGATGACGAGGATCACGAAGAAGCTGATCAGAAACAGGTTGGCGACGGCGGTCAAGCGCTGCTGCCAGAAGTGCTCGGTGCCACTGGCAGCCGAACCAAGGCCGCGCACGCGGCGCAACGGTGTTCTCATGTCGGTCATGGCGCGCTCCCTCAACCGAAGATCAAAATGCCGACCCAAAGGATCAGCATGACGGCGAGCGAGGCAACCAGCGTCGCCTGGGCCAAAAGGGTGGAGGTTTCCTTGCCCAGACCGTGCCCGGTATCCCAGATCAAGTGCCGAATGCCGCCGAACATGTGGTGGAGCAGCGCCCAAGTGTAGCCGAACAAGATCATCTGGCCGATGATCGAGCCGAAAAACGCCGAGGCATAGGAGAAGGCCTCCGGACCACTGGCTGCTGCGACCAGCCACCAGACGAAGAACAGCGTCCCGACGTAGAGCGCGCCGCCGGTGATTCGATGCAGGATCGACATCACCATGGTGGGACGGAATTTGTAGATGCTGAGATGCGGCGATAGGGGCCGCGTGGATGGGGCGTCGGACATCGGTGCTCTCTCGTCCTCGAATTTCCCTTGCACCATGCAGCATATAGGCACAGGCCCCACGCCGCACAGCGCGATCGGATGCGTCCTTAAGAGGCTTATCGCAACTGCGAAAGCAAGTCTTTCGCGTTGCGGTAGGGACGGCGAGGCCGGCTTAATCGATTAGGCGCGGCAAGCGGGCGCGGCAAAACCATCTGGCTGGCGTCCCGCACTCTTACAAGTTTCGAATCACTTCGGCGAGGGTTCGCGGTCGATAAAGCGGATGACATAGCTCGACCAATCGGCCGGATCAGCGATCTTTTCGTAGAGCCGCCGCCCGTTGCCGGGGTTTCGCGGCGAATGCAGCACGAGCTTCGACCAGCCGCGACCGTCAGCTTCGTCGGCGAGAAGATCGATCATCGCCTTGGCGATGCCTTTGCGGCGGTGGCGGTGATCCACATAGATGTGGTCGGCAAGACCCGAGCGCATGCCGGTCCACACATCCGGTATGTCGTAGAAAAGAACGAAGCCGACCAACTCGCCATCAAGCCGCGCCCCCAGGACCTCCGCCGTGCGGTCCTGCAGCAATTGCTCCGCGTAATAAGGGTCCGGGGACCCTGGCGCGCCGCGAAACAGCGATTGGTTGTAGGCCGAGATCAACGGCGCCAGATCGCGCGCGTCGCTGAGGCGCAGTCGCCTGATGTCGATGTCGGGGGCCGGCGTCTCCATGGGCGGAAGCCTTTCACGCCTGGAGAGGCCGGCGTCAAGACCCCTTTCCGGCATCTCGTCACCTGCGATCGTCCGGCGGCATCGGATAGCCGTCCTCCCCGAAATTTCCGCTAGGTCGCCGCCCGCCAAACCGGTCGGAGCACCCCTATCCGATTGTTTTCATACATAAATCTCTAGTTGCAATCCCAAATCAATACTACACGCAACTTAAGAGCTCCGTTAACTTAAGCCAGCTACAGTTACTCCTGCAACGGCTCTGGCCGCTTTTTGCGCTTTACCACCCTTCTCATCGGTTGCTCCCGAAGAGACCGCCTTTCAAATACGAGTCGACATGAGCGAAGCAGACATTCTGGCCTGGTGCGTGCCTCTCGCTCTCGCTGCGGTCTCGGGGGTCTTTCTCGTCCTCGGCGTCACGGTTCCCGGCGGCGTCTCATGGGGCATCGCCTACGCGCTGGTGGCTATCGGCTATGCGACGGCGATCTTTCCGGGCGGGGACTACGGCGTCGCAAAAGCGATCCTCGAAGATTCGCTATTCCTGTTCGCCATGGCGGCGATGGCGCGAGGCCTATCCCAGCGGTTCCACCGCCCTCCGCACGACTTCGCCGCCTTGGCCATGATCGCGCTGACGCTTCTCATCGCCGGACTCGCTCTCGTCCTCCACGATAGCGTTCCGGCCGAGGTCGCAGCCGTGCAGACCGGATGTGCCGCCTTTGCCCTCTTCGCCGCCGCCCAAATGAGGGGAGCGCTGCAAAAGCCGATCAACCGAGCGTTGTTCGCACTCGCCCTGCTGCTGGCGGCAAACCTGATGGCGCAGAATTTTATCTTCCTCGTCGATCCGTCCCCACACCTCACAACCGCCGATTGGCGCCAGTCGAGCTGGGCGTTTTTCTTCCAGCTCGGCGGTATCGCGTTCGGCCTTCTGTTTGCCTTCACCGCCCTCATCGCCATCGGTCTCGATGCCGTCGAGCGCTACCGTGTCTCATCGGAGACGGATCTTCTGTCAGGCCTGCTCAATCGCCGCGGCTTCGAGCTGCAACTGCGCGCCGCCACCGAGCGGCGGGGAGCCGAGGGTGCGCTCGTCTTGATCGATGTCGACCACTTCAAGGCGGTCAACGACCGCAACGGTCATGCCGCCGGCGACATGGTGATCGCGGGATTAGGGGCGCTTCTCGGCCTGTTTGCGGACCGCCTCGGTTTTGCCGGACGAATGGGCGGCGAGGAGTTCGCGATCTTCGTCGAAGGAGCCGATACGTCGGCTGGCGCGGCGAGGGCTCTCGAAATCCGTGAGGCGCTGAAGGGCGTGGCCTGGCCGCTGCCGCTGGTGGGCATTCAGATTACGGCCAGCTTCGGCGTCGCCGCCGCTCGGCCGGGCGAGAGCTTCGAGGCCGCCTACCGTCGGGCGGACGACAGGCTCTACCAGGCAAAGCAAGCCGGCCGCGACTGCGTCATCGCGGCCGAGACGGCGATTGTTGTCACCAGACCACCGGACCAAGCGGCAACAATCTCGCGGGTCGCCTGACCCCATTCGCCCAGCGCCGGCCGATATCTATTTCCAGGTTCGGATGTCGACGAAACGACCGGCGATCGCCGCCGCCGCCGCCATCGCCGGCGACACCAGATGGGTGCGCCCCTTGGAGCCCTGACGGCCCTCGAAATTGCGGTTCGAGGTCGAGGCGCAACGCTCGTGCGGCTTCAGCCGGTCCTCGTTCATGCCGAGGCACATCGAGCAGCCGGGCTCGCGCCATTCGAAGCCGGCCGCCGTGAAGATCCGGTCGAGCCCTTCTTCCTCCGCCTGCGCCTTCACCAACCCCGAGCCGGGCACGATCATGCCAGAGACGCCCGTCGCCATACGGCGCCCTTCGACCACCTTGGCGACGGCCCGCAGATCCTCGATCCGGCCATTGGTGCAGGAGCCGATGAAGATCATGTCCACCGCGATATCGGTGATCTTCGTGCCGGGGGTCAGTCCCATATAGTCGAGAGCGCGCTGCTTCGACTTGCGCTTGTTTTCGTCCGGGATCGCCGCCGGGTCGGGCACGACGCCGTCGATGGAGACGACGTCCTCGGGCGACGAGCCCCAGGAGACGATCGGCGGCAAATTGGCCGCGTCGAGCCGCACCACCTTGTCGTAATGGGCGCCTTGGTCCGATGTCAGCGTCCGCCAATAGTCGACGGCCATCTTGAACGCCTCGCCCTTGGGCGCGCGCGGCTTGTCCTCGATATAGGCGAAGGTGGTCTCGTCCGGAGCGATGAGCCCGGCCCGCGCGCCGGCCTCGATCGACATGTTGCAGATCGTCATCCGCCCTTCCATCGACAGGGCGCGGATCGCCTCGCCGGCATATTCGATGACGTAGCCGGTGCCGCCCGCCGTGCCGATTTCGCCGATGATCGCCAGGATGATGTCCTTGGCGGTGACGCCGGCGGGAAGCTGGCCGTTCACCTCCACCAGCATGTTCTTGGCCTTGGACTGGATCAGCGTCTGGGTGGCCAGCACATGCTCGACTTCGGAGGTGCCGATGCCGTGCGCCAATGCACCGAAGGCGCCGTGGGTCGAGGTGTGGCTGTCACCGCAGACGATGGTCATGCCCGGCAGGGTGAAGCCCTGTTCGGGACCGATGATGTGGACGATGCCCTGCCGCCGGTCGACCTCGTTGAAATACTCAATGCCGAAATCGGCGGCGTTCTTCGCCAGCGCCTCGACCTGGATGCGGCTTTCCGGATTGGCAATGCCGTGCGAGCGATCGGTCGTCGGCACGTTGTGGTCGACGACGGCGAGCGTCTTCTCCGGCTGACGCACCTTGCGGCCGGCGAGCCGCAGGCCCTCGAACGCCTGCGGGCTGGTGACCTCATGGACGAGATGGCGATCGATATAGATCAGGCAGGTGCCACCCTCCTGTTCCTCGACGAGATGTTCGTCCCAGATTTTGTCGTAGACGGTGCGGGGCTTGGCTTCGGCGTTGCTCATGGGTCGGTCCTTGTCCGGCAGCCTCTCGGGCCACGGTCGGTCGAATGGGCGAAAGGATGGATCGGTTCGCGCCATCGCGGCGCTCGTCGGTCGCTTTACCGGCCGTCGGCGGCGATCAGCCGGTAGAAGAAACGGCCGGGCAGGCGCGCATGATCGGAGAGCTTGGCGAAGCCCTCGCTGGTCGGCAGGTGCGCCCGCGCTTTCCGGTTCCGGACTCTTGTCATGGCCACAAAGTAGCAATTGGATGCGGCCGGAACAATCGGGACGTTCGTCCGCGACGCTCCAGCAACGGCTCGGCTATTCCGGTACCACCAGATCCTCGATGAAGCGCGGCGTGTGCCGCGCCTCGAAATCGGCCTCGCGCACCAGCCCGTCGAAATGCCGGGTCAGCTCCATGACCTGCCGGCGCTCGCGAAAGGCGAGATAGAAGCGGCCGACATAAACCGCCGCCTGCAGCGGGCCGAAGATCGTCACCGGCGCGGAGAAGACCTTCTTGCGGTCGAAGAGATACAGCCGGAGCGAGGGATACAGTTCTTCGGTCAGCCGGGCCAGCCGCTCGAGCTGCGCCCGTCGCTCGGCTGACGGCAGGCCGCGCCAATAGCCCTCGCCGGCCGCGAAACTCTCCAGCGCATCGATCGGCATGGCGATCTCGTAATCGGTATCCGGCGCTCGGAGATAGGCAAGCCGGTCGCGCATGTCGGCGATCGCCTGGTCGGACGTGCGGCCGAGGAAATCGCCATATTCGAAGCGCAGCACCGATTCCGATTTCAGCATGTCGGGCAGGGTCGCCGGAACGTGCCGGATTTTGTAGCCGCGCGCCTCCTCGTGCCAGCGATAGATCGACTTGTCGGAGGGCGCCCGCGCCGCTTCCTCGATACGCATCGCAACCTGGAGGACGTCGGCGCTGCGCTCTCGCCGGTCGGTCAGCCCCAGCAGCCAGTCGCAGGACACCCCGAGCGCAGTCGCGCATTCCGCCGCGAATTGGGCGTTAGGCAACCGGCCCTCGTCGGACGACAGAATCAGCGAGACGGTCGAGCGATCGGCGCCGGTGGCGCGCGCCAACGCACTCTTCGACATCGCCGCCGAGGTCATGGCGGAGGCCAGGCGCTCGCGGAAAAGGCGGGATCTTTGTCGTTTATCCATGATTGTTGATAATTGTCATAGTTCACGAAGAAAATCTACATTTGTGAATCAAACCATGAGAATTCACAGAATTCCCGTGAGTAGATGAAAAGCCTATGGTCGTCACGTTCCCTCCCAGGGCGCCGACTTCCCCCCGCCTCCCAAGCTGGCGTCGGCGCCCCTGGACTTCGACAAACAATCGAATCTGCCCATCGCTGCGACGCAGCGCGGCGGACGGATTCGCCTCGGTAAATTGGAGATTTTTATGGAAACCCGCGTACGGAGCCTGGTGAAAGCCGCGTCCTGGCAGCTTCTCGGCCTCGTGACCATGTCGATTCTGGGGTTTCTGTTTACCGGCTCGCTCACTTCGGGCAGCGCTCTGGCCGCCGCATCGGGCCTGCTCGGCTTCTTCACCTATCTGGCGCACGAGCGGGTGTGGGCCGGTGTTCGATGGGGTTGGGTCTCGGCGACCGGCACGATCCGCGAGGCGGCGACCCTCGATCGTTAAATGCGCGGCGAGGGCGCTCCGGGTCGATGCTGGAAACGCCGTCCGCCGGGGCTCCGAGGAAATTTCATCCCCCCAATGCAAGAAAGCGGCCCCAGGGGACCGCTTTCCAAATTCTGTCTGACCGAGAGGTCGGCTTATTCGGCGGCGTCCTTGGCCGCCTGCTTCTCGGCCTTCGCCTTGTCGCGCTCGGCGACGGCGATCTGACGGGCGTCGTCGTTCAGCTTGCGGGCACGCACATTGGTCGCCTCGACGATACGAGCCGACTTGCCGCGGCGATCGCGCAGATAATAGAGCTTGGCCCGCCGTACCTTACCGCGCCGCACGATCTCGACCGAATCGAGCTGCGGCGAATAGAGCGGGAAGACGCGCTCGACGCCTTCGCCATAGGAAATCTTGCGGACCGTGAAGTTTTCCTGGATGCCCGCGCCCGACCGCGCGATGCAGACGCCTTCATAGGCCTGGACACGCGTGCGCGTGCCCTCGGTGACCTTGACGTTGACGCGCAGCGTGTCGCCGGCGGAAAATTCCGGAAGGGTACGGATCGCGTTGATACGCTCGGCCTCGGCGGCATCGAGTTCGGAGATAATGTTCATGGCATAGCCTCAATTCGTTTCATGCCGGAAAAGTTAGTCTCAGCCGACATGGCCGCGGGTACGGTCAAGTTATTCTGAGGAAATCGGTGTCGCCCATACACCGCTTTGCCGCCTTTGTCACTATCCCGCGTCGACATCCGACACGTCTTTTGCAAGGACCAAGGCGCCAGCGGCAGTCGCGGCAGTTCAGGTTATGCCCGAACGGTGCCGCGGAGTCGATCAAACAACATCAGTCGTCGAGCAAATCCGGTCGTCGTGTGCGGGTAATCCGTTCCGCTTCGGCCTCCCGCCAGCGTTCGACCGCCCCGTGGTCGCCCGACGTCAGGACATCGGGGATCGTGCGCCCCTCCCATTCCGCCGGCCGGGTATAATGGGGATGTTCGAGGAGACCCGTTTCGAAGCTTTCCGTCTCGCCCGATTGGGCGTTGCCCATGACGCCCGGCAACAGCCGAACCACGGCGTCGAGCAGCACCATCGCCGCCACCTCGCCGCCCGACAGGACATAATCGCCGATCGAGACCTCCTCGAGGTCGCGCGCCGCGATCACCCGTTCGTCGACCCCCTCGAAACGTCCACAGACGATCACGGCGCCTTCGCCGGCGGCGAGCTCGCGCACACGCGCCTGGGTCAGCGGCTTGCCACGCGGGCTCATCAAGAGCCGCGGGCGTGTGTCGCCCGCAGGCGAGGCCGAATCGATCGCGTTGGCCAGCACATCGGCGCGCATCACCATGCCGGCGCCGCCACCGGACGGCGTGTCGTCGACCATGCGATGTCGACCGACGCCGAAGTCGCGAATCTGCACCGTCTCCAGCGAGAAATCGCCGCGTGCGAGCGCCCTGCCGGCCAGCGAGACGCCGAGCGGTCCGGGAAACATCTCCGGATAGAGCGTGAGGACGGAGGCGCGGAAGCTCATGATCGGATCAGGCGAGCGGCTCGCTCTTGGCGACCTCGATGATCTTCAGATCGCGCCCGAGCACCTCGACCTCGCTCAGCGCCGCCCGCCAGGCCGCGATGTGGTCGGACTGGGCGTGGCGCGTCAGATCGGCCCGGCTTTCCCACTCCTCGTAAATCCGCACCAGACCCGGCTCGGTCAGATCCTCCGCGAAGGAATAGACGAGACAGCCGGGCTCGGCGCGGGTCGCGGCGATGGTGGCGTTCGCCTTGCCACGCAAGCGCTCCAGATCGGCGGCATGAAGACGCTGGGTTCCGGCGACGATAATCATGAGGCGCTCCTTTCGGTGGCAGCGGGATCAGAGATCCGCGCCGCGGGCAAGACAAGGGATCGGTTACGCGCCACAAGGCGCGGAGTAAACCGACGGGGACGACGCCGGAGCCGGACGTCAGTCGTCGTCCGCCGGTAGCTCTGGCGCACCGTCTGGCTCATCTGTCTCGGCCTCGGCAAGCCCGGCGGCGAAGGGTTCGACGATCATCACGCCGCGATCCGCGTCGATCTGCGGAACCGCCGCCTCTGAAAACGGGATCATCACGGTCTGGCCTTCCGGCGGCTTGATCTCGACGATGTCGCCAGCGCCGAAATCGTGGAACGCCACGACCGTGCCGACGACCGCGCCCGACACCGTCTCCACGGCGAGGCCGACGAGGTCGCCCAGATAGAACTCGTCCGACTCGTCCGGCTCCGGCAAGGCGGATCGATCGATGAAGAGTTCACGGCCGTTCAGCCGCTCGGCGTGGTTGCGATCCTCCACCTCGGCGAACCGGACGACGACGACGTTCTTCTGAAGGCGGGCGCTCTTCACAGTGTAGCGGTTGCCCGCCGCGTCGAAGAGCGGCCCATAGGCGCCGAGATCGACGGGGCTATCGGTAAACGAACGGACGCGGCATTCGCCCTTCAGTCCGTGCGCGCCGCCGACGACGCCGAGCAGGACGGGATTTTCCGGTTTGGTTTGGTTTTGCGGCACGACGTTGCAATCCAGCGAGCGGAGAAAAGCGGCTTGTTGGCGCCTCACAGGGAGGGTCTTACGCCAACGGATACGGCGATGACACCCTTGCGCCCCCAGCAACGACCTCTTGAGGCCATAGGACAGGGCGGAGGCGCCTCGACAAGGTCCAATAGCTCGGAGAGGGCCGCGCCTGATCACACGAACGGCGCCAAATGGCGCCGTTCGTCACACTCAATAATCCGGGATACGGACTGAGCGCCTTATTCGGCCGATGCAGTCTCGGTGTCTTCAGCCGGAGCGTCCTCAGCGGGAGCCTCTTCGGCCGGCGCGTTCTTGGCAGCTTCGGCGTCGGCGGCGGCCTGTTCGGCCGCTGCCTTGGCGTCCTCCTCGCGCTGCGCGCGCTCGGCTACGCGCTCCTGCGCCTTCTTGCCCGGCTTGCCCTTCACCGGATTGGCGCGGGCGGGACGGCTGAGAATGCCGGCCTTGTCGAGGAAGCGCATCACGCGGTCGGTCGGCTGGGCACCCTCGCTCAGCCAGTGCTTGATGCGCTCTTCGTTCAGGGTGACACGCTCGACGTCCTTCGGCAGCATCGGGTTCCAAGAGCCAATCTGCTCGACGAAACGGCCGTCACGCGGGCTTCGGGCGTCGGCGACGACGACATGGTAATAAGGCCGCTTCTTCGAACCGGCACGGGCAAGACGCATTTTCAGAGGCATCGGGGATCTTCCTTCTGTTGGTATCGGCCCGCTATCGGGTGCCGGATTTTTCGTGTTGGTCAGGGTTCATATCGCCGTGGCCAGGCCACGGCCGCTGCTACTTCTTCTTGCCCGTCAGGCCGGGAAGCCCCGGCAGTCCGCCAGGCCCCCCGAGACCGGGCGGAAGTCCTTGGGAAAGCCCCGGCATGCCGCCGCCTTGCGCGGCCTTCGCCATCGCTTCGAGCTGCTTGGGATCCATCTTCGACAGATCCGGCATGCCGCCGGGCATACCGCCCATGCCACCCCCTGGGCCACCAAGGCCCATCTTGCCGGCAAGGCCGCCCATCATCTTTCCCATCATGCCGCCCTTGCCCTTGCCCATCGACTTCATGACGTCGGCCATCTGGCGGTGCATCTTCAAGAGCTTGTTGATCTCGGCGGACGAGGTGCCGGAGCCGGCTGCGATGCGCTTCTTGCGGCTGTGCTTGAGGATGTCGGGGCGGGCGCGCTCGGCCGGGGTCATCGACGAAATCACGGCGAGCTGACGCTTCAACATCTTATCGTCGAGACCGGCGGACGCCATCTGGTCCTTCATCTTCCCCATGCCGGGCATCAGACCCATCATGCCGCCCATGCCGCCCATCTTCTGCATCTGACCGATCTGCTCGGCGAGGTCGTTCAGGTCGAACTTGCCCGACTGCATCTTCTTGGCCATCGCTGCGGCTTTTTCCGCGTCGATGTTCTCGGCCGCCTTTTCGACGAGGCTGACGATGTCGCCCATGCCGAGGATGCGATCGGCGATGCGCGAGGGATGGAAATCCTCCAGCGCATCCATCTTCTCACCGGTGCCGATCAGCTTGATCGGCTTGCCCGTAACCGCGCGCATGGACAGCGCCGCGCCGCCGCGCCCGTCACCATCGACGCGCGTGAGAACGATGCCGGTGATGCCGACGCGCTCGTCGAAAGAACGGGCGAGATTGACCGCGTCCTGGCCGGTCAGGGAGTCGGCGACGAGCAGGATCTCGTGCGGCGTCGCCCGCGCCTTGATCTCCGCCATCTCGACCATCAGCGGCTCGTCGATATGGGTGCGGCCGGCGGTGTCGAGAATGACGACGTCGTAACCGCCGAGCTTGCCGGCCTGATGGGCTCTGGCAGCGATTTCCACCGGTCCCTGCCCGGCAATGATCGGCAGCGTGGCGACGCCGGTCTGCTCGCCGAGAATCTTCAATTGCTCCTGCGCGGCCGGACGACGCGTGTCGAGCGAGGCCATCAGCACCTTCTTGCGCTGGCGCTCGGTCATGCGCTTGGCGATCTTGCCGGTGGTCGTGGTCTTGCCCGAGCCCTGCAGGCCGACCATCATCACGACGACCGGTGCCGGCGCGTTGAGATCGATCGGAACCTGGTCCCGGCCGAGCATCTCGATCAGCTCGTCATGGACGATCTTGACGACCATCTGGCCGGGCTTGATCGATTTCAGGATCTCGGCGCCGACAGCCTTTTCACGCACCCGGTCGGTAAAGCCGCGCACCACTTCCAGCGCGACGTCGGCTTCGAGCAGCGCCCGACGGACCTCGCGCAGCGCCGCACCCACATCCTTGTCGGAGAGCGCGCCGCGGCCGGTGAGACCGTTCAGGATGGACCCGAGGCGGTCCTGGAGCGAGTCGAACATCAAGCTTCCTTCCGTCCTTCCGAATTGCCCCGGAAGGTGGTGCGCATCCCCAAGGACCGCAAACCCCTCATGCCCGGAGCAAACGATGCTCAAAGCATGATCGCATCCGCGGGCGAAACTCGCTGGCGGATGGGGACCTCCATGCGGCTCCAAGAGGAGGGGCATGGTCGGCGGGTCGCGGACGGAATGTCGCGGATTTGGCCGGCAACAACACCAATGCGCTCGAATTGTCAAATCCGATGGCTGGGAAAGCGGCCAGAGTCGCCGCGTGCGCGCGGTTTGGAAGGCGATCCCGCGGAACCCGCTGTCAGCAGGCAGAACGCCTGTGGCCTTGTTCTGCGCCGCTTGCGATACAATTGCTCGACCAAGGTCGACCTGTCCCGGCTCTCGAACTGATCACTCCAACGGCGTTGAACTCATGACCGCTGCCATAATCCTGACCGCAGTCACGGTGTTTCTGCTCTTCGCGACCGGCATCTCCTTCGCCCGTATCGCGCACGGTTTCGTCCGGGTTTTCGCCTTTCCCCGGCTGCAATTTCTCGCCCTGACGCTGGTCCTCGTGCCGCTGACCGTCTGGCTTGTTGCGCCCGCCATGTGGATGTGGAGCCTGCTTGCCGGACAAGCCATCGTTCTCGTCGTGCAGGCGGTTTCGATCGCGCAGTTCACGCCGCTGCGCAAGCGCCAGTCCCAACGCTACGAGGGGGACCCGAACGGCAAGAACACCGTGTCGGTCCTTTCCTACAACGTCAAGATGTCCAACCGCGACTATGACAGGGCAATCGAGCTGGTTCGCGATGCCGATCCGGATATCGCGATCTTCATGGAGACCGACGGAAATTGGGCGGAGGCTCTCAAGCCTCTCTCGGAAGGCAGGCCGCATGGTGTCTCGCATCCGCTGGAGAACTCCTACGGCATGGTTCTCATGTCCCGCCACGATTTGCGGGATACCAAAGTGCAATATCTCGTCATGGAGGGTGTGCCCTCGATCATCACGACCGTCGTCCTGCCGGACGATCAATCCCTTCGTCTTTTCTGCGTCCATCCTGAGCCGCCAGTCCCCCATGTGGATTCAGCCGGCCGCGACGCGGAGCTGGTCACGGTTGCCAAGCTTGCCCTCGAAGATCCGATGCCGGCCATCGTCTGTGGCGATCTCAACGACGTCGCATGGTCCCACACGACACGCCTGTTCCAACGCATATCGCGGCTGCTTGATCCGCGTGTCGGCCGGGGATTTTACAACACCTTCGACACGCGCTTCTGGTTTATGCGATGGCCGCTCGATCACCTTTTTCACGATGCCCGCCTCCATCTGATCGCGATGAAGCGCCTGCCGGACATCGGCTCCGACCACTACCCGATGTATTTCAAGTTGGCCCTGACGGCATCCGCCGACGAAGCCGAGCTGCCTGAAGCCGCCGATGCCACGGATCGCGAGGAATGCGCCGAGATCGAGCGGGATGCGCGCGAGGTCGACCGGGACGCCATTGGGACTGACTGGGAAAAGTAGGAGGATCCAGGCTGAATCCTCGCCTCTCTCGCTGAGCAACGAAAAATAGTTGCGCAACGCAGCTGTTAGTCAGGAACAATTATCAACCTGTGACATTTTGAGGAGCGAAGGGCTTTTCTCGTTGGGATTAACTTTATGAAACTTCGGAACATTCTCGCAGCTGGTGCCGCTACAGCTATCGCCGCAACGGCTATGCCAGCGTTTGCTCAGACGGTTGTCAAAGCGACGACCGACCTGAACGTCCGCGCTGGCCCAGGACCGAACTACGAGATCGTTGGCGTGATTGCGAATGAGGGCAATGCCACGGTCGAGGGCTGCATCGAAGGCGGTTCCTGGTGCAAGGTGACCGTTGACGGCCAGGAGGGCTGGGCTTATTCCGACTATCTGACCGCCGACATGTCGGGTGAGCAGGTCGTCGTTACGACCCGCCGGCAGGAACTGGCAGTTCCGGTGGCAACCTACGAAAACGATGCGGGTGGCGGGCTCGCCGGCGCAACGACGGGCGCCGTCGCGGGAGCCATCGTAGGCGGCCCGATCGGCGCGGCGATCGGCGGAGCGGCGGGTCTTGCCGCGGGCGCTGTCATCGACCCACCAGAAACCGCCGTATCCTATGTCCGCTCGAACCAGGTCGATCCTGTCTATCTCGAGGGCGAAGCCGTCGTCGGCGCCAGCCTTCCCGAGACGGTCGAACTTCGGGAGATTCCGGATTACGAGTACCGCTACGTCTATGTGAACGGACAGCCGGTGCTCGTCGAAGCCAGTACGCGTAAGGTCGTCTACGTCGTCCGCTGACGGCCGTCGCGCATCACGGGAGCGCCGGAAAAACCGGCGCTCCTCCCTCGCCCGGCACGCAGAAGCGCCGGCGCCTCGAAAGGAGCACATCCATGTCCGACCCGCGCGACGTCCCACCTCCGGTGGGCACCCCCCCTTCCCGGGAGGACCGCACCGTCATCGTCAACAACGATCGCGTCGACGGTCCTAGGGGCGGCGGCAGCGGCGGCATGATCGCCGCCGCGGTTCTCATTCTCGTTCTTCTCATCGGTGCCTTCTTCCTGTTTGGCGACGGCCTGTCTGGCGGCGGAGACGCGGGCGACAGCAGCACCAGCGTCACCGTCGACACGCCGGACGTGAACGTCGAGGCACCCGCCGCTGAGAGCAACGCGGCCCCGGCCGCATCCGAGGCTCCGGCCGCCGCTCCTGAAGCTCCGGCCGAGACGACGGCGCCGGAAGCCCCCGCGGCCACCGAGCCCGCACCGGCCAACTAAGAGCGAAACGGGCGGCTTCTCGGCGCGCAACTCGCGAGACCGAACTGGGCGTGATGGCGGACAGTCGTTCTACCGTCACGTCCCACCGCCCGTATTCGGCACGAGGAGGCCTCCAACGCCTCTGGCCGCGTGGCCTACCCACGCGGCCTCCTTTCATTTGCCACCATGATCGGCCATATAGCCGCCATGACCGAGAGCGCCGGCACCGCCGCTGAGACCGCCATCGCCTTCGCGCGCATGAACGGGCTTGGCAACGAGATCATCGTCGCCGATCTGCGCGGCACGAATGCCCGCATTTCGGCAGATGGCGCGCGTGCGCTGGCCACGGACCCTGCGACCCGCTTCGACCAGATCATGGCGATCCATGATCCCAAGACCCACGGCACCGATGCCTATATCCGGATCATCAATCGCGATGGCTCCGAGGCGGAAGCCTGCGGCAACGGCACCCGCTGCGTCGTCCAGGCGCTCGGCGTCGAGACCGGCCGCACCGATTTCACCTTCGAGACCCGCGCCGGCATCCTGACCGCGAACGAACGGGCCGACGGCCTGATTTCCGTCGACATGGGCAAGCCACGCTTTGGCTGGCAGGAGATTCCGCTGGCCGAGGAGTTCCACGATACCCGCGCCATCGAATTGCAGATCGGACCGATCGACGCGCCGGTGCTGCATTCGCCGTCCGTTGCCTCGATGGGCAATCCGCATGCGATCTTCTGGGTCGATCGCGACGTGTGGAGCTACGACCTCGACCGCTTCGGCCCGATCCTCGAAAACCATCCGATCTTTCCTGAACGGGCCAATATCTCGATCGCCCAGGTGTTGAGCCCGGAGGCGTTGACACTGCGGACCTGGGAGCGCGGCGTCGGCCTGACGCAGGCCTGCGGCTCGGCCGCCTGCGCCGCCGCCGTCTCGGCCGCGCGGACACAGCGGACCGGCCGGACGGTGACCGTCACCGTGCCGGGCGGCGACCTCCTGCTCGAATGGCGCGACGACGACCATGTCGTCATGACCGGCCCCGCGACATGGGAATGGTCGGGCCACCTCGACCCGGCGACGGGCGCGTATGTCCGCGACGACCAGACCGCTGCGGAACCCGCCTGATGGGCGTCGACGTCGTTTCCTTCGGCTGCCGGCTGAACACTTACGAGGCCGAAGTGATGAAGCGCGAGGCGCTAGCCGCCGGTCTCGGCGAGGACGGCGCGGGGGCGATCGTCTTCAACACTTGCGCCGTCACCGCCGAGGCGGTGCGCCAGGCGCGCCAGCAAATCCGTCGGGCCCGGCGCGACAACCCCCAGGCCCGCATCGTCGTCACCGGCTGCGCGGCACAGACCGAACCCGGCCGTTTCGCCGAGATGAGCGAAGTCGACGCGGTGATCGGCAATGACGACAAGCTTGCTGCCGCATCCTATCGCGCCCTTCCGGATTTCGGCGTGGCGAAGGACGAGAAAATCCGCGTCAATGACATCATGAGCGTCACCGAGACCGCCGGCCACATGGTCGACGCGATCGAGGGCCGTGCGCGCGCCATCGTCCAGGTCCAGAATGGCTGCGACCATCGCTGCACCTTCTGCATCATCCCCTTCGGACGCGGCAATTCGCGCTCGGTGCCGATGGGCGCGGCCGTCGATCAGGTCAAGCGCCTCGTCGCCGGCGGCTATAACGAGATCGTCCTGTCGGGCGTCGACATGACCAGCTGGGGCGCCGACCTGCCCGGCCAGCCAAGGCTCGGCGACCTCGTCCAGGCGATCCTGCGCCATGCGCCGGATCTGATGCGCCTGCGGCTCTCCTCGATCGATTCCATCGAAGCGGACCCGGCGCTGATCGAGGCGATCGGCTCGGAAAAGCGACTGATGCCGCATCTGCATCTCTCGCTACAGGCCGGCGACGACATGATCCTGAAACGGATGAAGCGCCGCCACAACCGCGACGACGCGATCCGGTTCTGCGAAGACATGCGGGCGGCGCGGCCGGACATCGTCTATGGCGCCGACATCATCGCGGGTTTTCCGACCGAGACCGACGCCATGTTCGAGAACTCGCTGAAACTGGTCGAGGAATGCGGGCTGACCCACCTCCACGTCTTCCCGTTCTCGCCGCGCGAGGGCACGCCGGCAGCGCGCATGCCGCAATTGCCCCGTCCGATCGTCAAGGAACGCGCGGCGCGGCTGCGCGAGGCTGGCGAAGCAGCCCATACCGCGCACCTGACCCGCCTGGTCGGCACGGTGCAAAGCGTGCTCGTCGAACGCGACCGCATCGGCCGCTGCGAGGATTTTACCGTCTGTCACGTCGACGCTGGGCTCCCCGGCGAGATCGTCGACACTATCATTGTCGAGGAACGTGGCGGCCAGATTTTCGCCCGTGCCCTCCCGATTATCGAAGAGAACCGACGTAACCATGGTTGAGCAAAAAGGCTTCTTCCGGCGCATCTTTTCCTTCGGCTCCGACCGAGAGGAAGATCGCGTGCCGGAGAATGGTGAGCTACCGCGCCCCTCCGACACCGAAGTCGGTCGTGCTGGATCGCCGGACCCGGACATGCATCCGGAGGCAGCAGCCAGCTCGGTCGCCGACAGCGAGGCCGGCGCCTCGGTGGAGGATGGCGGCGGCATCACGCCGCTGGCCGAAGTCGCGGGAACGCGTGCGTCGGGCGAGTCTGGCGAGTCTGGCGACGATACAGTCACCCGCCAGACGGATACGGCTCAAAAAAAAAGCGCTGAAATCCTCCTAGACCGACAGGAACCGCAGCAAGCGGAATTCGATAGCCCGGACGAGACGGTGGATTTTTCATGGCTCGAGGCGCCGGAGCCGGAAGAAACGACATCGGAAAGCCCCGACTTTTCGTTTCTGGAAGAGCCGATTCTTCCCGAGGACGAGACGCCGCCGCCCGTCGCGGGCGAACGGCGGGAATCCTCCGAGGCCGCCGACGCGGCGGCCCCCGTCGTCGGGCCGGCCTCCGAAGACGATCATCTCGATGGGCATCTCGACGGGCAGGGCGACGATCTGCCCGACGAGGAGGCGGACTTTTCCTGGCTCGACCAGGACCTGTCGGCGGACGACGAAGACGACGCGCTTGATACGGCGGAACGGATCGATCCCGCTTTCGACGAGGTCCCCGACGGCGCCGCCGATCACCCGCTTCCCGCCCCGGCATCGCAGCCTGCGATCGCGCGGCCGCCGGTGGATCCCAATGCCGGCTTCCGGCTTCGCGAGCAGGCGGCGCCAGCCGCGCCCACCCCCGAGGTACCGGCACCCTGGCTGCAACGCTTGCGCCAGGGACTGTCGCGCTCGTCCAACCAACTCTCCGGCTCGATCGGCTCGATCTTCACCAAGCGGCGCCTCGACGAGGAGACGCTACAGGATTTCGAGGACGTGCTGATCCAGGCCGATCTCGGCGTCGAGACGGCGCTGCGCATCACCGACCGCCTGTCGGAAGGCCGCTTCGGCCGCGAGATCGGCGGTGAGGAAGTTCGCTCGATCCTCGCCGACGAAATCGAGAAGACGCTGGCCCCGGTGGCGATACCGCTGGAACTCGATCTGGAAAAGAAGCCGCACGTCATTCTCGTGGTCGGCGTCAACGGCACCGGCAAGACCACGACGATCGGCAAGCTCACGGCGAAACTTTCCCGCGCCGGGCTCAAGGTGACGCTGTGCGCCGGCGACACCTTTCGCGCCGCCGCCGTCGAGCAATTGAAGATCTGGGGCGAACGGACCGGCTCCGAGGTCGTCGCCAAGCAGATCGGCGCCGACGCGGCGGGGCTGGCATTTGAGGCCTATGACCGGGCGGTCGAGAACGATTCCGACGTGTTGATCATCGACACGGCGGGGCGGCTGCAGAACAAGACCGAACTGATGGCAGAGCTGGAAAAGATCATCCGTGTCCTCGGCAAGCGCGAGCCCGACGCGCCGCACACCGTGCTGTTGACCCTCGACGCGACCACCGGCCAGAACGCCCTCAACCAGGTCGAGATCTTCCGCAATGTCGCCGGCGTCAACGGGCTGGTAATGACCAAGCTCGACGGCACGGCACGCGGCGGTATCCTCGTCGCCATCGCCGCCAAGCACAAGCTGCCGGTCTATTTCGTCGGCGTCGGCGAGGGCATCGATGATCTCGAACCGTTCAAGGCCAAGGACTTTGCCAGCGCCATCGCGGGGACCGCGCCGGCGGCGCCGTTATAGCGCCAGCCCACATTAAAGATCGACAAGATTTCGGCGATCGCCGCCCGGTGGCCTATCATTTGCCGCGATCCCGAACGATATGAGGGCGAACACGGAGTGCCCATGACCGACCACATCATCGAAGAAGAACCGAACTCTCCCACCCGCAAGGAGATGAATCCGCTCCTGAAATTCGCGCTGGAGCTCGGGCCGCTGCTGGTCTTCTTCTTCGCCAATGCGCGCGGCGAGCAGATCGCCGACGCCTTTCCGGTGCTGCAGGAACTGGGTGGCCCGCTGTTCGTCGCCACCGCGCTGTTCATGGCGGCGATGGCCATCTCGCTGAGCGTGTCCTGGGCGATCACCCGGACATTGCCGATCATGCCGCTGGTCTCCGGCGCGGTCGTGCTGGTGTTCGGCACGCTGACCCTGTGGCTGCAGGATGAGACCTTCATCAAGATGAAGCCGACCATCGTCAACGGCCTCTTCGCCGCCGTTCTCCTCGGGGGGCTCGTCTTCGGCAAGTCGCTGCTCGGCTACGTCTTCGATCAGGCCTTCAAGCTCGATGCCGAGGGCTGGCGCAAGCTGACCCTGCGCTGGGGCCTGTTCTTCATCTTCCTCGCCATCCTCAACGAGGTCATTTGGCGCAGCTTCTCGACGGATTTCTGGGTCGCGTTCAAGGTCTGGGGCACGATGCCGATTACCATCCTCTTCATGATGGCGCAGTTTCCGCTGATCAAGCGCCACGCCACCGAGCCACTGGTCAAGGAGCACCTAACCGCGAAGAAGTGACGCCGGCCGGGGGCGCCGTCAGAACTCGCCGGTCTTCAAGACGCGCCCATCAGGCATGACGTTGCCGGTGGCGCCGTCGGGATTGCCGAACGGCACCGGCGGCGCGCCGGCTTCCGCCTCGCGATCGTGGTTCAACGCCCAGTGGACCGAGGGAAAGGCCAGTTCGTCCCACGGAATGGCATCGAAGGCGAACATATCCACGGCCTGGCTTTCCGGTCCCGCCGCGATGGTCGCCTCGGCGAGCCGCGCCCGGTAGATGAGCTGCACCTGGCTGATCCGCGGAACGGCGTAGACCGCGAGCAGCCGCTCGATCGTGAGCGACGCCTCGGCTTCCTCCCGCGCCTCGCGGCGGGCGCCGTCCTCGGGCGTCTCGTTCAGTTCCAGATAGCCGGCCGGGATCGTCCAAAAACCCTTGCGCGGCTCGATCGCCCGTTTGCAAAGCAAGATCTTGCGATCGTGGCGGACCACCGAGCCGACCACGATCTTGGGGTTTTCGTAGGCGACGAAACCGCATGTGTCGCAGATCTTGCGCGGCAGGGCGTCGTCTTCGGGCGTGCGGAGGGAGAAGGAGGGGGTCATCGCGGCCCGTCGTCTATGAGAGCCGCCAGATCGCGGCCGCCGTAAAAAATCCTGTCAAAAACCACCTTCTCACTATCGACATGAAACGCGAGAGAAACCCGGCGTTCAAACCCAACCACTCGCAGGCCAGACAAGAGATCGTCCCGCCGCGTACCCCGTTCCGGAAAATCCGCGAAGCCAAGGCAAAATGCCTCGATCCGCTGCGCATAAGCCAACGCACGTGCATCACTCGAACGTTCGGCAATGAACAGATAAAGTCGTAACAGATCGTCCCGTGCCTCCGGCGCGAAGACGACCCTATGCGGCACGGTCTGGGTCTTTCAGGCGCCGAGCATGAAATGCCCGAATTTCGTCGAACACCTGCTCGGCGGGGATGGCACGCCCGGGATCCGCCCGCGTGGCGGACGCGACCGGCACGACCTCTTCCCGCAGCCACCGTTCTACCGCCGCGTCGCGCTCCTGCAAGGCCCGCAATCCCGCGCGGATCACTTCGCTGGAGGTCGCGTAGGTTCCGGTCGCGACGAGGTTGTCGATATAGTCCGCCTGTTCGATGGGCAGGCTGAAAGTGCGCTTTTCCACAGGAGGCATGCGATGATCCTTACCCGATTTCTCACCTTGGTATGATTTCTTCATACCACATCGCGCGTGCGAAATCCGGGTCGCTATCCGTCACACCTTGCGCGGCAGGGCGCCGTCTTCGGGCGTGCGGAGGGAGAAAGAGGGCTCAGACATAGGATCACAGATGGTCTTCGATATTCATCTGGCCATGCAGGATGCGGACGACGGTGAGGCCCCCCGCGATCGGATCCGACGCCATGGTCAAAGGAACATAGACAAAATCCGCCGATCGCCACAACTCAACTCGTCGGCGCCTTGGGCTTAGACCCCCGCGCCAACACCGCTTCGATCGCCGGCATCAGCCCGGTCTCGATGAGCTCGGGCGAGAACGGCCCCGTCTGCTTATAGACGATCTCGCCGTCCGGGGTGACGAGGAAGGTTTCCGGGATGCCATAGACGCCCCAGTCGATCGTCGCCGTGCCCTTGGGATCGACTCCGACCGCGTCATAGGGATTGCCAAGCGATTCCAGGAATTCGAGCGCGTTTTCGGGCTTGTCCTTGTAGTTGATCCCGACCAGCCGGAACCGGTCATCCTTCCCAAGGTCCATCAACAGGGGATGCTCAACGCGGCAGGGCACGCACCAGGAGGCGAAGACGTTGACCACCACCGGCCGACCGTCGCCGAACCCCGCAAGGTCGAGACCCGGAATCGGTTGGCCGTCCGGTCCCTTGAGCCCTTCCAAAGGCGGCAACGTAGTCTCCGGCGCGGTCTTGCCAATCAGCACCGATGGGATGATCTGGGCGTTCTTTCCTGAAAGCAGCTGATAGAGGAAGACCGAGGCAAGCCCGCCGAACAGCAGCAGCGGCAAAAGAACCAGCCAGTTGCGCCGCGGCCTGGCGGGACGGGAGGGCGGCGTCTCGCCGTCAACTGGCGCAGGTACGGTCGGGATCGTCGTCTCTGTCGGCTCCTTGGTCATTGTGCCGTCCCTGTCGTCTCCGGAGCCGCGCCGCGACCGGCGGACCGCCGGCGAACGCCCCTCGCCTCGAGCGCCTTCAGAGCGCGCCGCTGCGCCTTAGCCTCAAGGAAAACCCACAATGCCAGCCCGACCAAAGCCAGCGCCGAGACCCCGTAGGCCGATGCGATAAAGCCGAAATAATTCATGACGTGTCCTCAGGCCTCGGCGTTGCGGGCTGCAAGCCGCGACAGCGCCGCGACGCGGCGGCGTAGCACCTCGGTGCGCATCGCCGTCAGATGCAGGGCGAAGAACAGCAGCGTAAAGCCGACGGCCGAAATCAGCAGCGGCGTCAAAAACACCGCCGGCATCGCCGGGCCGTCGGGGCGCAGCACGCTCGCCGGCTGGTGCAGCGTGTTCCACCAATCGACCGAAAACTTGATGATCGGAATGTTGACGAAGCCGACCAGAACGAGGATCGCCGCCGCCTTGGCGCTCCTGCCCGGATCGTCCAGCGCCCGGGTCAGCGCGATCAACCCCAGATACATCAGGAACAGGATGAACACCGAGGTCAGCCGGGCGTCCCAGACCCACCAGGTGCCCCACATCGGCCGGCCCCAGATCGAGCCGGTGATCAGCGACAGCGCCGTGAACACGGCGCCGATCGGCGCGGCGGCCTTCACCGCCACGTCGGCCAGCGGATGGCGCCAGACCAGGGTCCCGAGCGCCGACACGCTCATCACCGTCCAGGCCATCATCGCGATCCAGGCGAAGGGCACATGAATGAACATGATCTGCACGGTCGCGCCTTGCTGGTAATCCGGCGGCGCGGTGAAGCCGAGAAACAATCCCACGGCCAGCGCGAGCAAAGCCAGCGCGTAAAGCCAGGGCTGGATCTTGCCCGACAACGCCAGGAAGCGGGTCGGGTTGGCGAGAATCGTGAAGCGCGACGGCTTGGCGGCGGAAAGGTCGGTCATAAGCCTACTCTAGAAGCTCACAGGGCGAGCGGCAAATAGACAATCGCATGATTTGGCGCCCCGCCATGGCTTGGCCGGCCCGCTGTCAATCCGCGCTGGTTTTCAGCGCCGCGCCGGCCGCGATCGGACCCAGCGCTCCGAAGAACAATGTCAAAGCGACGAGAATGAGGAAAGGCGGCAGAAACGGATCGGGATCGTTGACCGCGCCGTATGTCGCCGAGACGCCGAAGATCAGCACCGGGATCGCCAGCGGCAGGACGAGGACAGAGACCAGTAGTCCGCCGCGCGGCAGAGCGACCGCGACGGCGGCCCCGACGGCGCCGATGAAGGTGATCGCTGGCGTGCCGGCGAGAAGCGTCGCCATGACCGCCCCGATCGCCACCGGATCGAGCGCGAGGAAGAGGCCGAGAACCGGCGCGGCGAGGACCAGCGGCAAGCTGGAGGCGACCCAGAGCGCCAGGCATTTGGCGAGGACGACAAGCGGAAGCGGCGTCGGCCCGGCGATCAAAAGATCGAGCGTGCCGTCGTCACGGTCGGCCTGGAACAGCCGGTCGAGGGTGAGCAGCGCCGACAACAACGCCCCGATCCACAGAATCGCCGGCCCGATGCGCGACAGAAGATTGAGGTCCGGGCCAATGCCGAACGGGATCGTCGCGACCACGGCGAGAAAGAAGATCACGCCGGTCATCGCTCCGCCGCCGCCGGAAAAGGCGAGCCCCAGGTCGCGGCGGAACAGCGCGATCATAACCAACCCTCGGCGGCGGCGATCGCCGCCTCGTCGAAGCCGCTGGATCGCTCGTCAGCGGCAGGCAGTCGGCGCGACTCCAACTGCAATTCGCGTACCGCCGCCATCCCCAACGGCTGGTGGGTCGCGGCGATAACGATGCCGCCGCCGGCCAGATGCGCGTCCATCAGGGCTCCGAATCGCTGCTGCGAGGAAGCGTCGAGCGCCGATGTCGGCTCGTCGAGAATCCACACCAGCCGCTCGACCACGAGAAGCCGGGCGAGACTTGTCCGCCGCTGCTGGCCGGCCGACAAATACGAAAACGGCAGATGCGCCAGATCGGGGAGGCCGACGGCGTCGAGCGCCGCCTCGATCGAACGCCCGCCGCCGCCGAGATAATCCCGCCAGAAGCTGAGATTGTCGCCAACACTGACGCCCGGCTTCATGGCGTTGCGATGGCCGACATAATGGGCGATCTCGGCGACGGTCCGGGCCGGTTCGCCGTCGGCGGCGGTGGCGCCCGTGACAGCAACGTGCCCGGCGAGCGGCCGCAGCAAACCCGCGAGCGTGCGCAACAGGGTCGACTTGCCGGCCCCGTTCGGACCGGTCACGACCAGCGCCTCGCCGGCGGACAACGCGATGTCGATCGGCCCGGCTACGACAATCGTGCCGCGCCCCACGCAAAGGTCGGAGATCGCGATTCTCATGTGGCAGGGCGCCTGGAAAGTTCCGGCCTCAATACATCGTCACCTTGTAGCGCTCGACCATCTCGCGATCGATGTCCTGGATTTCGCCGGAGAGGCCGATCTGGTCCTTCAGCATTGCCCCGAGGGTCGGCATCGTTGCCCTATCGATCTGTTTGTCCGCATCCCACAGCCCCGACCGCATGAAGGCCTTGGCGCAGTGGAAATACACCTCCTTCGCCTCGACGAGAAGCACGCTGATCGGGCGCTTGCCTCGTAGGCGCAGCGGTCGAGAAGCTCGTCGTCGGTGCGGATTTCCGCCGTACCATTGACGCGCAGGGTTTCGTCCATGCCCGGCAGCAGGAACAACAGCCCCACAATCGGGTTGGCCAGCAGGTTCTCATACGTGTCGAGGCGCTTGTTTCCGGGCCGATCGGGAATGGCGATGTGGGTGTCGTCGATGATGGCGGCGAAACCCGGCTCGCCCCCCTTCGGCGAGACGTCCGGCAGTTTGCCCGGCGACGACGAGCCAATCAGCACGAAAGGGCTTCTGCCCAGGAACGCCTTCGCATGGGCGTCGAGCCGCGGCAGCTGCTTTTGCGCCGCGCGCACGCTCGGCGAGCCGTAGAGCGCGCGCAGCGCCTCGATGGTCGCGATCTTCGTCATTGCGACATCTCCGGCGGGCTTGAAATCCGGCGCTTTCGATTGGACGAAATGGCGAAATGGCCGTGTTCTTTTGCGATTTTGTGCACTGCGAGCCTCTCCGCCCTTTATAGCCCTTACAAACTTGCCTATAACGCCATCAACCACACCAGCGACCGGCGTGGAAACTCTTCAGCGCCGATCTCAAGGCCCCGCCCGGCACCGGCGGGCGCCGGGGCGGACAAGCGGAAATGGTCGTACCCGCATCTTCGAGCGCTTTTCCGCGGCGCTCAAGGCCGTTCGCCCTTCGGACTTCCATCCTGGTTCGAAAAGGAACGAAGCCATATGTCTCATGCATCCGACAGTTTCAAATGCCGCAAGACGCTTTCCGCCGCAGGCAAGGACTACGTCTATTATGATCTGAAGGAGGCCGAGAAGAACGGCCTTGCCGGCGCGGCGCGCCTGCCCTTCTCCATGAAGGTTCTGCTCGAAAATCTCCTGCGCAACGAGGATGGCCGCACGGTGACGGCGGACGATATCCGCGCCGTCGCCAACTGGACCAAGGACAAGGGCAAGGCCGGCCACGAAATCGCCTATCGCCCGGCGCGCGTGCTGATGCAGGACTTCACCGGCGTGCCGGCGGTGGTCGATCTCGCCGCGATGCGCGACGCCACCAGGAGTCTCGGCGCCGACCCGAAGAAGATCAACCCGATGGTTCCCGTCGACCTGGTCATCGATCACTCGGTGATGGTCGACTTCTTCGGCCGCAAGGATTCGTTCGAAAAGAACGTCGACGCCGAATACGGCCGCAACGGCGAGCGCTACACCTTCCTGCGCTGGGGCTCGGAAGCCTTCGAGAACTTCCGCGTGGTGCCGCCGGGCACCGGCATCTGCCACCAGGTCAATCTGGAATATCTTGCCCAGACGGTCTGGACCAAGGACGAGAACGGCGAGACGATCGCCTATCCGGACACGCTGGTCGGCACCGATTCGCATACGACCATGGTCAACGGCCTGTCGGTGCTCGGCTGGGGCGTCGGCGGCATCGAGGCCGAGGCGGCGATGCTCGGCCAGCCGATTTCCATGCTGATCCCCGAAGTCATCGGCTTCCGCGTCGAGGGCAAGCTGCCGGAAGGCACCACCGCGACCGACCTTGTCCTGACGGTGACCCAGATGCTGCGCGCACACGGCGTCGTCGGCAAATTCGTCGAGTTCTTCGGGCCGGGCTTGTCTAACCTGACCCTTGAGGATCAGGCGACGATCGGCAACATGGCGCCCGAATACGGCGCCACCTGCGGCTTCTTCCCGATCGACAAGGACACCATCGCCTATCTGGAGGCGACCGGCCGCGACAAGGACCGCATCGCCCTCGTCGAGGCCTACGCCAAGGCCCAGGGCATGTATCGCGAGGACGGCATTGCCGATCCGATCTTCACCGATACGCTCGAACTCGACCTGTCGACGGTCGTTCCCTCGCTCGCCGGACCAAAGCGCCCGCAGGACCGCGTCGCCCTCACCGAGGCGGCGGCGAAATTCCACGACGCGCTCGCCGAGATTCATGGCGGACGCAAGAAGAACGACACACCGAAATCCGAGGGCGAATCCCGCTATATGGATGAAGGCGCGACCGGGGTGAACGACACGCCCCAGGACAACCGCCACGGCCAGACGCTGCATGCCGTTGAAGGCACCGACCACGGCCTGTCGCATGGTGACGTGGTCATCGCCGCGATCACCTCCTGCACCAACACGTCCAACCCCAATGTCCTGGTCGCGGCCGGGCTTCTCGCCCGCAAGGCCCACGCCAAGGGCCTGACGGTAAAGCCGTGGGTGAAGACGTCGCTGGCGCCGGGGTCCCAGGTCGTCACCGAGTATCTGGAGAAGGCCGGGCTACAGTCGGATCTCGACGCGATGGGCTTCAACCTCGTCGGCTATGGCTGCACCACCTGCATCGGCAATTCCGGGCCATTGCCCGAACCGATCTCCGAGGCGATCAACCAGAACGACCTCGTGGCCTGTTCGGTGCTGTCCGGCAACCGCAACTTCGAGGGCCGGGTCAATCCGGACGTTCGGGCGAACTATCTCGCCTCGCCGCCCTTGGTCGTCGCCTATGCCATTGCCGGCTCGATGTTCGTCGACATCACCAAGGACGCGCTCGGCCAGGACCAGGACGGCAACGACGTCTTCCTCAAGGACATCTGGCCGTCGACCCAGGAGATCGCCAAGATCGTCCGCGAGACGGTGACGCGCGAGATGTTCGAAAACCGCTATGCGGACGTCTTCAAGGGTGACGAACACTGGCAGAAGATCGCCGTGTCAGGCGGCCTGACCTACGATTGGGACGACCGCTCGACCTATGTCCAGAACCCGCCCTATTTCGAGGGAATGACTCAGGAGCCCGATCCCGTGACCGACGTGAAGGGCGCACGGATCCTCAGTCTGTTCCTCGATTCGATCACCACCGACCACATCTCGCCGGCCGGCTCGATCAAGGCCAATGGGCCGGCGGGCGACTACCTCGTCAGCCATCAGGTTCGCCCGGTCGACTTCAACTCCTACGGCGCCCGGCGCGGCAACCACCAGGTGATGATGCGCGGTACCTTCGCCAATATTCGCATCAAGAACCAGATGCTCGACGGGATCGAAGGCGGCATGACCAAGCATTTCCCGTCGGGTGAGGTGCTGCCGATGTACGACGCCGCGATGCGTTACAAGGACGAGGGTGTGCCGCTCGTCGTCTTCGCCGGCAAGGAATACGGCACCGGCTCCTCACGCGACTGGGCTGCCAAGGGCACCGTGCTTCTCGGGGTCCGTGCCGTGATCGCGGAGAGCTTCGAGCGTATCCATCGGTCCAACCTGGTCGGTATGGGCGTCGTCCCCTTCGTCTTCGCCGAGGCGGGAACCTCCTGGGAATCGCTCGGCCTGAAGGGCGACGAGAAGGTCACGATCGAAGGGCTTAGCGACATCAAGCCGCGTGACATCATGGAAGCGACGATCGAGGCGGCCGACGGTTCGACCCGCACGATCAAGCTGCAGGTCCGCATCGATACGCTCGACGAGTTGGAATACTACAAGAACGGCGGCATCCTGCACTACGTTCTGCGCCGGCTGGCGGCCTGATCCCAGACGCCGGCCTGCACATGGCAGATGACGATCATCGACGCCGCCGCGCCTCGTGCCGGCGGCGTCTCTCGTTTGGCCGACCGATCAATGACTTGTCATCCGCAATTGACTGGCAGACGTATTCTTCGATCGCTACGGTACGATCGATGACGAAAACCCAGGCAAAAATGCTCCAGCACCCTGACGACCCCCGTCCTGCAGACGAGCCGGCAGGTTTGTCCAGGGTGGTCTCGTGACCGTCCTTCACCTCATTCGACGCGCCTTTCCAGCATTCGCGTTGCTGATGCTTTTCCCGTTCGTCAGTGGAGCCCGGGCCGGCGACGCACCCGCCGAGCCGGTCACCCAGGTGCTGGAATTGTTCACCAGCCAGGGTTGTTCGTCCTGCCCGCCTGCGGATCGCCTTTTGACCAAACTGGCCAAGGAACCCGGCGTTCTCGCGCTCGGCTATCACGTCGACTATTGGGATTACATCGGCTGGCGCGACATCTTCGGTTCGCCCGAAAACACCGAGCGGCAGCGCGCTTACGCCCAGGCCTTCGGCACGACCACGATCTATACCCCGCAAATGGTCGTGAATGGCCGCAAGGGTGTCGTCGGTTCGCATGAAGCGAAGATCCGCAAACTCATGCAGACGACAGCGCTTCCAAAAGGGGGAGGCACGCCGAAGGTAGCGTTAAGTGTCGAGGGCGACCGCCTGCACATCACCGCGGACGTCGGCCGGCTGGATCCGGACAGTCCGGCACCGGTGCTGATGCTGGTCACCTTCGGTGACGAAGCGACCACGACGATCGAGCGCGGCGAAAATAACGGCCACACCATCGTCAACACGCGTCCCGTCCGTGGCTGGCGCCTTCTCGGCATGGCCGCGGGCGAACCGATGGATATCGATCTGCCCTTGGCGTCGCTACTGAAACGGGGAGAGCCGAGCGGGGGTGGCTGCGCGGTGATCCTTCAGGCCGTGACGGCGGATGGAATGCCGGGACCGATTCTCGCCGCGGCGCAGATGGAATTCGCCGATCCATGACGCCGGCCAGGTGACGGCCGATCAGTCATCGGGCGCGCGTTTGCCGCCAGATGGCCATTCCGTGTTGTCGGCATCGGAAACGGTTTTGCCCGCGGCCGGTTTCATGCGAACATGCCGAAGAGTTGCGGCTTCCTCCGCGGCAAAGCATTGGACGAGGGGCAGTCTTGACGGATTTCGGATCGAAGGGAGAAACCGCGACCAATCTCCTCCCCTTTCCCCGTCAGAATTCCAATCATTTTTCCATTGTCTCGTTCGATCGACGAGAATTGTCCGAAATCCTCAAGATCTACGGACGCATGGTCGCCGCCGGCGAATGGCGGGACTATGCCATCGACACGTTGAAGGATCGGGCGGTGTTCTCGGTCTTCCGCCGGGCCAGCGAAATGCCGCTCTATCGGGTGGAGAAAAATCCGAAGCTCGCCCGAAAGCAGGGGGCGTACCAGGTCGTCGCCGCTGGCGGCCTCGTTATGAAGCGCGGCCATGACCTGACCGCCGTGCTCCGCGTGTTCGACAAGGGATTGAAACTGGCGGAGAACGGTTGAGACCGTCCGCTGGTGCGAAAGCCCTGGATGACGATATCCATTGCCGGCTACAGAAGTTTATCCCGCCCGCCGCCCCGCGAAGGGATCGCCTATTGGGTCGTGGCGTTGCTGCAGAACCGGGACGGGTGAGGGCGAATGACCAGAGCGAAGACAAATCACGCCGAGCTTCGAGATAAGGGCCGGGGGCGACACGCCGACCGGCCCGATGAAATTCCCGTCGCGGGTTGGAAGAGCATCCTTTGGCGGGTTTACGAGGAAATGGGCGACGATCGCGTCACTCTCGTCGCCGCGGGCGTGACCTATTATCTGCTTCTCGCCATAGTCCCGGGCCTTGCCGCCTTCGTTTCCCTCTACGGCCTTTTCGCCGATCCGGCGACGGTCAGCGATCATCTGGCACAGTTGCGCGCCTTCATCCCTGGTGGCGGAATGGATGTTCTGGAGACGCAACTGAAACGACTTGCGTCGAAGGGCGACACCACGTTGGGGCTGTCGCTGGTTATCTCCTTCGCAGTCTCGCTGTGGAGCGCCAATGCCGGAGTCAAGTCGCTGTTCGAGGCGATGAACGTCGCTTATGACGAGCGGGAAAACCGTTCCTTCTTCAAGCTGAACGCGATCTCCCTCAGCTTCACCCTGAGTCTCATCGTTGTGTCGCTGCTGATGATCGGCCTCGCCGTGGTTCTGCCAATTCTCCTAGGCTATCTCGGCTTGGGCACGGGGCTGGAATGGCTGATCTCCGGCCTCAGCCTCCTCCTGATGATCGTGGTGTTCTCGCTCGGCCTTGCCGCGCTCTACCGCTGGGGTCCGGACCGTGCGAACGCCAAATGGCGGTGGATCACCCCGGGCGCCATCCTGACGCTCGTGGTCACCACGATCGTGTCATTGCTGTTTTCCTGGTACGCCGCCAATTTCGGTTCCTACGATGCCACCTATGGCTCGCTCGGCGCATTGATCGGTTTCATGACCTGGATCTGGCTGACGATGATCATTCTGATCGTCGGCGGCGAGTTGAACTCGGAGATGGAACACCAGACTGCCCGGGACACGACCACCGGGGCGCCGCAGCCCTTGGGCCAGCGCGGCGCCGCCATGGCTGATCGTGTCGCCGGACAATCCTCCGACACCGATGTTTCCGGTCGCGGCCGCACCCCTATGACGCCGGAGGAAGAATCCCCCGCGAGCAAGCGGCGACGCGAAGGACTGTCGGTTGGCAAGCTGGCGGTAGCGCTCCCTGCCGCGCTGTTGCTCACCTACCTCAAGCGCCGGTCCGAGCGGCGGACCTGAGGGAGTCTAGAGCATCCGGCGAATAATTTGAATCGACGGGTTCCCATTTGATGTTCGGTTTGATTCTCTGTGAGCAGGAGGTGCTCTATGGGAAAGGCTGTTTCATCAGATTTGCGGGA